>JBMSIW010000177.1:0-2030 GCA_049418265.1 Vulcanococcus sp. | reverse complement strand
AAGGTCAGCCCAGGTATTCCTTGCGCAGGCTCTGCACCTTGTTGATCACGGCGGAGCGCTTGTCGCTGGTGGTGAGGTTGCTCCAGCTCCACTGGCCCACAACCACAAGGCCCAGCAGCTCCAGCAGGCCGGGGACCACAGGCAGCAGGTTGATGGTGTCGAGAACACCCTTGATCAGCACCTGGGCCACGATCACGATGACCAGAACGCCGACACCCTTACCGATGCGGCCCATCTGGCTCCAGTCGACCTTGTCGAGGGTCTCGTTCACCTTGCCCAGGACCTCGGTGTAGCGCTCGGCGAAGTTGGCGCCTGTTTCTTCAGTGCCAACGCTTGCCGTTTCCTTCAGATCGTTGCTGGCGTCGGTCATCAGGATGGGCTTGGGCTATTACTTCGCCATAAGGTATCCGGGTGGCAACCCCAGCGCCAGAGCGATTGCGTCTGCATGGGCATTGCCTGATCGTTCTTGAGCGCACCCTGACGGCCACCGCCCCCCAGGAAGGCTGCGCCCTGCTGCTGGGAACCAGGCTGCAAGAGGCCCTGGTGCTGCAGCGGATCTGGCCCTGCTGCAACAGCTGGCAACCCGCCGCCGAGCGCACCCATCGCTTTCAACTCGATCCCCGCGAGCAATTGCTGGCCCAGCGCTGGGCCAGGGCCCATCAGCTTCAGGTCCTGGGCGCTGCCCACAGCCATCCCACCAGTGCAGCGGTGCCCTCCCGCACCGATCTGGAGCTTTGCCTGGGACCCAGCTTGATGCTGATTCACTCCGGACTGGCTGCGCAGCAGCAGCCTTGGGGCGCCTGGTGGCTCAGCGAATCGCACCTCGAACCCGACGGGACGCAGACCAGCTCCGCAGCGCCGCTGGAGCTCAGCATCGAGGTCACACTGGATCAAAGGACCCAGCATTTGGGAGAGTAGGGAGCTGGACAGCGTTTCGCTCGCCCCATGCTTCCCCCCGACACCACCGGCATCGAGCTCAGCCCCGATGAGGTGGCCCGCTTTGCGCGCCATCTGATCCTGCCGGAGGTGGGCATGGAGGGGCAGAAGCGCCTCAAGGCCTCTTCGGTGCTCTGCGTGGGCACCGGTGGCCTCGGCTCCCCACTGCTGCTCTATCTGGCCGCCGCCGGCGTGGGCCGGATCGGCATCGTGGATTTCGATGTGGTGGATCACTCCAACCTGCAGCGGCAGGTGATCCACGGCACCAGCTGGGTGGGCAAGCCCAAGATCGAATCCGCCAAGGCGCGGATCCTCGAGATCAACCCCCACTGCCAGGTGGATCTCTACGAAACGGCACTCACCAGCGAGAACGCTCTGGAGATTGTTCGCCCGTACGACATCGTCTGCGACGGCACCGACAACTTCCCCACCCGCTACCTGGTGAACGACGCCTGCGTGCTGCTGGGCAAGCCCAACGTGTACGGCTCGATCTTCCGCTTTGAAGGCCAGGCCACGGTGTTCAACCTGGATGCCGAAAGCCCCAACTACCGCGACCTCTTCCCCGAGCCGCCGCCGCCGGGCATGGTCCCCTCCTGCGCCGAAGGCGGTGTGGTGGGCGTGCTGCCCGGGATCATCGGCGTGATCCAGGCCACCGAAGCGGTGAAGATCATCACCGGCATCGGCACCACCCTCAGCGGCCGCCTGCTGCTGTTCGATGCCCTGGGCATGAAGTTCCGCGAGCTGAAGCTCCGGCCCAACCCCGAGCGCCCGGTGATCGAGAAGCTGATCGACTACCAGGAGTTCTGCGGCGTGGGCGGCAGCGCTCCGGGCCAGGAGGAAGCCGGCGCTGTGGACAACATCAGCGTCAGCGAGCTGAAGGGGCTGCTCGATGGCGACACCAGCGGCCTGGTGCTGATCGACGTGCGCAACCCGCCCGAAGCGGAGATCGCCGTGATCCCCGGCGCCACGCTCATCCCCCTCGATCAAATTGAAAACGGCACTGCCGTGGATCGGGTGAAGGAGCTGGCTGCCGGCAAAACCCTCTACGTGCACTGCAAGCTGGGGGGCCGCAGCGCCAAGGCCCTGATCGCCCT
>JBMSIW010000176.1:0-2052 GCA_049418265.1 Vulcanococcus sp. | reverse complement strand
GCCATGGCGAAGCAAGAAAAGCCTGAACCGGGCATGATCGCGCAGCATGAGCGCCCCCACCGACTCTTCCCGCGCGCAGCTGCGCCTGCGCTCGATCGCCTGGGCCCTGGGTGCCGGGCTGAGCGCGCTGGCGTTTGGCCTGCCGTTCGGCGTGGAGGCGGCGCTGCGGGCCGGCGGCTGCGGCTTCTTCTATGGCCTGCTGGCCTTCCACCTGCAACGGGTCGACCCCGACGACAGCCACCTGCAGGCGGGCCTGGTGGGCGCCGTGTGCGGCATCCACAGCCTGGCGCTGCCGCCCCTCAGCCCCTGGCCTCTGCCCTCCCCTTGGCTGCAGAACTTGGCGTTGGTGGCGCCAACTGTGATGATGGAGCTCGTTCGTGCCTGGCTGCCGCTGATCGGCGCCGCACTGGTGCTGCACGGATCGCAGGTTCTGCCTCGAGTTTTCGCGGCAGGGCACACCGTGATCCGGCGGCCCTGACTCCCCAGGCCCCGCCTCCATGAGCCTGCTGCATGCCACCTGGCTGCCCGTCGTTCCGCGGGGCAGCTTCGCCAAGGGCAAGGCCCCCAGCGCGGGCCTGTTCATCTGGGCGGACACCTGGCGTGTGGCCGAGCCGGTGAGCCCCAGCGGCGAAGCGCCGTTCCACCCCCTCAGCCTCAACCTCGACGATCTGGCCACCTGGCTCGACGACAACCACTTCTGGTCGGAAGACCTGCGCCAGGCCACCGTCACCCTCACCCTGCCCAGCCGCCAGCAGCTCAGCCGCGGCCAGAAAAGCGAGAGCGCCGGCGCCTGGAGCGGGCTGCCCCTGCAGGCGGGTGAACCGCTCCCCAAAGACCTCACCTGGTGGCCCTGGCAGCTGGAGGGCTGGTTCCTCAAGCCCGGCCCCGCTGCCGAATGGCTCAATCAACTGCCCCTCTCCGGCACCGCGGAGGCGGGCCTGGGCGACGACCTGCTCTGGTGGTGCCATCTGCAGCGCTGGTGCCTGAGCCTGATCGCGCGCGGCCGCTGGCTGCCCGATGCGGCCGAGGGCAAGGCCAGCTGGCTGCCCCTGCTCAACCGCGAAGACGACCGCCGCCGCCTCGAAGACCTGGCCACCCGCATGCCCCAGGTGGTGGCCGCCTCCAGCGCCGAACCGCACCTGGCCTGCGGCCGGCCCCGCTCCAACCGCCTGCTGGTGGCCAGCATCGTGGAAAAGCTGGTGGACGGCCAGCTGCGCTCCGCCTTTGCCCCTGGCGGTGAGGGCCTCGATCCGCTGCTGGCGGCCTGGGAAGAGGGCCTCGCCAGCCACGACGGCCGCATCCAGATCGAGGAAGAAGACCAGGAACGCCTGGCGATCGCCAGCCACCACTGGCGCGAAACCGTGGCGGGCAAGGTGGAACCCGCCCGCGCCTGCCTGGAGCTGTTCACCCCGCCGGAGGGGGAAGAGCTGTGGGAGCTGCGCTTTGGGCTGCAGGCCGAAGCCGATCCCACCCTGCGGGTGCCCGCCGGGATCGTGTGGGGCGCCGGCGACGGCAGCTTGGCCCTGGGCGAGATCCAGCTGGATCAACCCGGCGCGCTGCTGCTGGAAGGCCTGGGCCGAGCGCTGCTGGCGTTTGAGCCGATCGAGCGCGGCCTCGATGCCGCCACCCCGGAAGCGATGCAGCTCACTCCGGCGGAGGCCTTCGTGCTGGTGCGCACCGCCGCCAGCCGGCTGCGGGATGTGGGCGTGGGCGTGGTGCTGCCCGCCAGCCTCTCGGGCGGCCTGGCCTCGCGCCTGGGCCTGGCGATCACCGCCGAGCTGCCCGAAAAATCGCGCGGCTTCACCCTCGGCGAAACGCTCGAGTGGCGCTGGGAATTCATGATCGGCGGCGTCACCCTCACCCTCAAAGACCTCGAGAAGCTGGCGGCCAAACGCAGCCCCTTGGTGCAGCACAAAGGGGCCTGGATCGAACTGCGCCCCCTCGATCTCAAGAACGCCGAAAAGTTCTGCGCCGCTGAGCCCCCCTTCAGCCTCGACGACGCCCTGCGCATCACCGGCAACGAAGGCGAAACGCTGCAACGCCTGCCGGTGC
>JBMSIW010000175.1:0-2196 GCA_049418265.1 Vulcanococcus sp. | reverse complement strand
CCTTCAGCCATCAGTCCCTGGAGCATCACGCCACTGATGCCCAACCCCAGGCTGAGCGACAGCATCAGCTCCACAAGGGAGAACCCATTGAGGGCTCTACAGCGACGGATCGGGTTCACAGATCCCTCCTCGGTATCGGCCGAGCCGGGTGATGCCGAGTGGCAACGCCATCACCAGACAGCGCTGCAAGGCTGTTCCCGAACGGCTCAACACGGCTGTTCCACCATCGAGGACCAAGCCATTGCTGGTGAAACGGATCAAGGCAGGAAAGTTGTGCGTCAGGTGCACCTCTCCTGCTGCAATCGGTTCTTTCAAGCTCTCAAGGGTCTTCTGACAGGACCGCAAACCGTCGCCCAGTGGCGGTTCCCAGCCCTCGCTACTGAGATGCAAGCCGCAGGGTTGCCCGATGCGCTGAGCCTCAGCCCGGCCCCGCTGGATGCCTTGATCCAGGCGCCGTGTCGCCGCCTCCAGCTGCTGGCGCGCTAACGCGTCGCGGCCAGTAACCATCCCCAAGCTGGCCAGGATCCCCAACACCACCAGCGCCACCAAAAGCTCCGCCAGCGAGAACCCCCGGGTTCGGGCGTTACGTCGCATCAGATGCCCCCTCCTGGGTGCAAAGGCCGAGGCCTGCTGGGGTGAATAGCCGCTCCCGCTTCAGCTGGGGTTGTCCCTCCACGCTCCAGCGCACGCGGAGTTCTTGGCCTGTGATCCCTGGGAGCAGCTCACGCTGCAGCTGCGGCGGCACCGGCACGGCAGCGGCCACAGCCTGCAGCTGCTCCGAGCTCAGGCTGCAGGTCTGAGCCCCACTCAACTCGCGCTGCCAATGGGCTTGCAACCGCAAGCGATCCAGCTCCATCCGCTCCAGTTGCTGCTGACGCAGCTCCGTCTGTTGACTCGCACTGACCACGCGCCCCCAGAGCTGCATCGAGCTGGCGGAGGCTGAACTAAACAGCGCCGCCGCCAGCATCACCTCAAGGAGATGCATTAGCCCACCTCCTTGACGCCTGTGGCATCCAGCCGGAAGCGGCGCTCCGGTCCTTCCCCCGCCAGCTGCAACTGCAGAAGGCCTCCTCCTTCCGCCGGAAGCCAACTGGCAAGCCGCACGGCCTGACCATCGATCTCCATGGCAACCAACCACTGAGGATCAAGCCCCGCAGGGCAACTGGACGGCAACGCCTCCGGGCGCCATTGCTCCAGAGGGAGCTGCTTCAAACAGGCGTACGGCCCCGCCAGATCCGCCGCCACCCGCTGGGCCGCGGACGCCAGACGATCCTCAGACTGAAGCCGCCGTCTCTCGGCGAGCTGCACCTGGCGCCCATGCAGCACCAGCGACTGCATGGAGAGGCCGCTCAAGAGCAGCACCAGTGAACCGGTGAGAGCCAGAGGCAAAGCAAAGCCGGCCTCTGCCCTTGGAGTTGATCGCACAACCATGGACCTTTTCCTTAATCCATGGGCTGAGGATTCCCGCGATCGCTACAACTGGAGCAACGGCACAAGCCGCGATGGCCTCAGGGCTTGAGCGCGACACCGATTTGCTGGAGATCCAGGAGGTCTCCCAGTGGCGCCAGCGACTTGGAGCAGCTGCCGCGGGCATGGTCACGGCAGGCCCCCTCGGGGTGGTGGCCTCCCTCGTGGCCTTCCGCAAGCTGGAGCAGCAATGGCTGGCTTGGGCTCTGGTCGGGGTCGTCGCCGCTCCACCGCTGGCCTACGGCCAATGGCGGCTGCTGACGATGCTCTCCCCCGAGAGCAACAGCTCAATCAGCAGCGTTGAAGAACAACTCGCCCATCAAGCCATCAACGAAGCCGACCAGATCGCCCGCGCCTGTGCCCTTGCGGTCAAAACCACCAAAGGCAGCTCCGTCATCGCCAATCCTTTGGATGGCCGCGCTCTCTTCTGCGATGGCAGCTACCCCACCACCGTGGTCATCACCAGCAAGCGCTTTGATCCCATCCAGCAGGCTCGCTCCTGCGGCCTGATCACCCTGATCCCAGGCACCAGCGCCACCCAATGGCTGGTCTCACCCGCTGGAGCCTTGGCCTGCAAAGCCGTTGCCCGCTCCTGGGGCTGGTGGAGCGCTGATGCCGCCGTCAACCGCCCTGAGCTCTACCGCCGCTGCACCGAGAACCTGCGGATGGAGGCTCAGTCCGGCTTCACACGCACGGCCCATCAACTGGGGCGCCGCGATTACTGCGCTG
>JBMSIW010000174.1:0-2205 GCA_049418265.1 Vulcanococcus sp. | reverse complement strand
CCCGCGGCTACAAGTTCTCCACCTATGCCTTCTGGTGGATCCGCCAGAGCATGACCCGGGCGATCGCCTGTCAGTCACGCACCATCCGGCTGCCCGTCCATCTCTCCGAGCGCCTCACCGCCATCCGCAAGGTGAGCCTCGAGTTGGCCCACAAACTCGGTGCCATGCCCAGCCGCAAGGAGATCGCCGAGGAGATGGACATGCCCCTCGATGAGCTGGACTCCCTGCTGCGCCAGGCCCTCACCACCTCCAGCCTCGATGCGCCCGTCAATGGCGAAGAGGGCCGCAGCTTCCTGGGCGAACTGATTGCCGACAACAGCAACGCCGAACCGCTCGATCAGGTGGAGCGCGGCATCCATCAAGAGCAGCTGGGCCGCTGGCTCAGCCACCTGACCGATCAGGAGCGTCAGGTGCTGGAACTGCGCTTTGGCCTGGAGGGCGAGGAGCGTCACACCCTGGCGGAGATCGGCCGCATGCTGGATGTCTCCCGCGAGCGGGTGCGCCAGGTGGAACTGAAGGCCCTGCGCAAACTGCGCCATCTCACCCGGCGTCTGCCCACAGCCATCTGATCAGCCCTGCCATGCTTGGAGGCGAAGACACCCTTCCGCTCACCCTGCATCTCTCCGAGCCGGTGATCAAGGAGCTTGAACTGCTGATGCAGCACATGCAGATCGACGACATGGGCCTGCTCGTCGATCGCCTCCTGCGCGAATCCCTCTTCGACGAAGAACCCGACGACGACCTCTGAGGCGTCGTGCGTCCCCCCTTCGTCTATCACCCCCTCTACTCGGCCCCCCTACCCAGCAGCCATCGCTTTCCGATGGCGAAGTTCAAGCTGCTGCATGAACTGCTCCTGCAGCAGGGAGTGGCCGATCCGGGGCAATTCCAGACGCCGCTGCCCGCACCCCGGCGCTGGCTGGAGCTGGTCCACAGCCCGCGCTATCACCGTGCCTTTGCCCGCGGAGAGCTAAACCCGCAGGAGCAACGCCGCATCGGCCTGCCGGCCACCACACCCCTGGTGCAGAGGACCTGGTTGGCCGTCGGGGGCACCGTGCTCACGGCCCGTCTGGCCCTGCAACACGGCGTGGCCTGCCACCTGGCGGGGGGCACCCATCACGCCTTCCCCGACCACGGCAGCGGCTTCTGCATCTTTAACGACTGCGCCGTCGCAGCCCGGGTGCTGCTGCAGGAAGGCCTGGTGCGCAGCCTGATGGTGATCGATCTGGATGTGCATCAAGGCGATGCCACCGCGGCCATCTTTGCGGAGGATCCCCGGGTCACGACGCTCTCGGTCCACTGCGCCAGCAATTTCCCCTTGCGCAAACAGATCAGTGATCACGACCTGCCCTTAGACGATGGCCTCGAAGATGACGACTACCTCAGAGCCATTGGTGATCTGATCCCCGACCTGCTCGATCAGGTGCGCCCTGATCTGGTGCTCTACAACGCTGGCGTGGACCCCCATCGCAACGACCGACTCGGTCGCCTCTGCCTCAGCGACAACGGGTTGCTGAACCGGGACCGCCTGGTGCTCGACACCTGCCTACGGCGGCGCATCCCGATCGCCACCGTCATCGGCGGTGGCTACGACGCGCTTGAAGACCTGGTGCCCAGGCACAGCCTGGTGTTTCGGGCCGCCAGCGAGCAGGCCCGGCTCCACGGTCTCTAAGACCGCGCTTCAGTCCTCAGCCCAGATGTAGCGGGTCAGCTCCTCAGGCTTGGGCTCGGGAGCCGCCAGGGCGAATTCCACGCAGTCGGCCACTTCCGCATCGATCTCCTTATCGATGGCCTTGAGCTCCTCAGCGCTGGCCAGCTTCTGCTCGATCAGATGGGCCGCCAGACGCTTGATGGGATCGCGCTGCGCCCAGAACTCCTTCTCGGCCTCGGCGCGCAGCTCATCGGGGTCGGCCAGGGAGTGACCGCGGAAGCGGTAGGTCAGGCACTCCAGCAGCGTCGGTCCCTCACCGGCACGGGCGCGCTCGATGGCCCGTTGGGCGGCACCGCGCACGGCCAGCACATCCATGCCATCCACCTCTTCACCGGCCATCCCGAAGGCAGCCGCCTTGCGCCAGATCTCCGGATCACTGGTGGCACGGTTGTGGTCCATGCCAATGGCCCACTTGTTGTTCTCGACCACAAAGAGGATCGGGAGCTTCCAGAGCGCCGCCATGTTCAGGCACTCATAGAACTGACCGATGTTGCAGG
>JBMSIW010000173.1:0-2219 GCA_049418265.1 Vulcanococcus sp. | reverse complement strand
GATGTGGTGGAACTGGCGCCGATGCTCGATCCCACGGGAGTGAGCAGCGTGCTCGCCTCCAAGGTGGTGCGCAGCCTGCTCTTCCTGCTGGATCGCTGATCGCGAGGCGACTCAGTAGGCGACTCAGTAGGCGACGGTGCCGCTGGCCCGTTGCTCCCGCAGGCGCTCGTGCTGCTGGGCAATCAACTGCACAGCCAAGGTGGGGTGGTTGTGGAGCAGGTTCAAGAAGCGCAGGCGATCCAGCCGCACCAACTCCACGGGCGTGCTGGCGATGGCCTCATTGCGAAAGACGCCGTCCTTCCAGACGATGTCTTCGTAGCTGAACAACTCACCGGGACGGACGCAGAGCTTGTCGCCGGATTGGTTGATCACCTCGACGATGCCGCGGCGCACGCCAAAGATGGCGTTCGCGGACTGACCACGGCGAAAGATCGCAGCACCGGCGGGGAAGGAGATGGTCTCGCTGTCCACCTGGGCGGACATCAGTTCGACCGGCGTACCCAAGGTGGTTGCAACCATTGCCCTCAACCCTCCCCGGTGCGCTGCGGTACCTGGAGGTCAGCTTGGCACTTTTGAAGACAAGCAAAAGGATGCCCAGACGACAAAAGCAACGGCGCCGCAAATCTGCGGATTTGCTTCAGCTTTCCAGGACGTCGCTCAGGGCGAGCTGGCGATCACCCTGCCTGGGTTCCAGCGAGCCCGTATCGCCCATCACCGGCAGCCGCGGTGGACGGGCGGTCCAGTGATGGCACCACAACTCGGCCGCCAGTTCCTGGTGGATCGGCAGTTTGCGCAGACGGCACCAACCCATCTCCACCCCGGTCGGAGGGGAGCAGTGACGGCAACTACGGCAACAGGGGCGGCTGCCCATGGTTTGGGCCTCTGGGTCGCCAACGCTAATCAGACCCTTCAGGGATGACCAGTGGGAGCCGCAAAGCTGCGGGTTCTCTTCGGCTTGTGCGAGACCTGATCTCCATAGGATCACGGCCCAGTGGATCGCTCAGACCCAATGGCCGCTTCGCCAGCCCTGCAGCGCACTCCTTTGTATGAAGCTGCCGTCACTGCAGGTGGCCGCATGGTGCCCTTTGCCGGCTGGGAGATGGCCGTGCAGTTCAGCGGACTGGTGGATGAACACCAGGCGGTCCGCAGCCATTGCGGCCTCTTTGACATTTCCCATATGGGCGTTCTGCGGTTACGCGGCGCGGGAGTGAAGGACGCCATGCAGGGCCTCGTGCCCAGCGATCTGTTCCGGATTGGCCCAGGGGAGGCCTGTTACTCGGTGCTGCTCAACGATCAGGGCGGCATCCGCGATGACCTGATCATTTACGACCGGGGCTGGCTCGAAGCCGAGCAGACCCATGAACTGGTGCTGGTGATCAATGCAGCCTGCGCCGAAGCCGACACCGCCTGGATCCGCAGCCAGCTCGAACCCCAAGGGGTGGAGGTGGTGGACCGCAAAGGCGATGGCGTGCTCGTAGCCCTGCAGGGACCCGAGGCCGCCGCCCAACTCGAGGCCATCAGCGGCACCTCCCTGGCGGGCTTGCCCCGCTTCGGCCATCGCGACCTTGCCCTGCCGGGCATCGGTGAGGCCTTTGTGGGCCGCACGGGTTACACGGGTGAGGACGGCTTTGAGCTGCTGCTCTCAGCGGAGGCGGGACGGCAGTTCTGGAGCACCTGCCTGGAGCGGGGGGTCAAGCCCTGCGGACTGGGGGCCCGCGACACCCTGCGTCTGGAGGCCGCCATGCACCTGTACGGCAGCGACATGGATGCCAGCACGAGCCCTCTCGAGGCCAGCCTCGGCTGGTTGGTGCACCTGGAGATGCCCAAGGGCTTCATCGGCCGAGAAGCCCTGGAGCGGCAAACCGCTGAGGGGGTCCAGCGCAAATTGGTGGGCCTCAAGCTCGAGGGACGAGCCATCCCCCGCCATGGCTACCCGGTCTTGCGGGGAAGCGAGGTCGTGGGCACGGTGACCAGCGGCACCTGGTCCCCCAGCCTGCAAGTGGGTATTGCCCTGGCCAGCGTGGCCAGCGACTGCGCGGCCCTCGCCACGGAACTGGCGGTGGAGATCCGCGGCAAATCCGAGCCAGCTCAGGTGGTGCGCCGACCCTTCTACCGGCGCTGACCCCCGTCCGAGTGGGACAATCGCCGATTGCGACTCCCACCCCAGCATGCGCAGCCACGGATGCGGCGACCTGCGCCCCGATGCCACCGGCCAGGCC
>JBMSIW010000172.1:0-2272 GCA_049418265.1 Vulcanococcus sp. | reverse complement strand
GACGCCCCTGAGTGCCTGGTCTACGACGACTGAGTCGATCCTGCGCTGAAGTCTCTGAGCGCCTGCCTGGCACCCCTGGCAAGCGCTCAGATCCCCAGCTCTTTCCAGGTTCTGGCCAAGAGCTGATCCAGATTTTTTGAGGTGGCCCCAGAGATGGCCAGGACCGATTGGCCGCAGTGGTCGCCAATGGCCTGAAGCTTCTCCTCCAGCTCCTCATCCAAGAGCAACTCGATTTTGTTGAGGGCCACCAAGCAGGGGCGCTCATCGAGCCCATTGCCGTAGGCACGCAGCTCCTCCTGGACGACCTGAAAGTCCTGGACCACGTCCTCAGAGCTGGCATCCACCAGGTGAATCAAGAGCTTGGTGCGCTGGATGTGGCGCAGAAAGTCGTGGCCAAGACCAGCCCCCTGAGCGGCACCAGCGATCAGACCAGGGATGTCGGCAAACACCGTTCCATCTCCCGTGGGCCTGCGCACCACTCCAAGATTGGGCACCAGGGTGGTGAAGGGGTAGTCGGCGATCTTGGGGCGCGCCGCGGACAGGACCGAAATCAGCGTGCTCTTGCCGGCATTGGGAAGGCCGATGATCCCGACCTCCGCCAGAAGCTTGAGTTCCAACTGCAGGGACCAGAGCTCACCGTCTCGTCCCTCCGTGAACTTCTCAGGCGCCCGATTGCGGTTGCTCAGGTAGTGGGCGTTGCCCAGACCACCGCGACCGCCGACGGCCACCATTAAGCGTTGGCCCTGATCGGTGAGATCGCCGAGCAGGATGCCCGTGCGTAGGTCGCGCACCTCGGTGCCGCAGGGCACCTTGATGGTGAGCGAGTCTCCGCTGGCTCCTGTGCTCTTGTTGGGGCCACCGCGGCGACCGTCTTCCGCCGCGAACAGCCGCTTGTATTTGAAATCCAGCAGGGTCTGCAGGTTGGGGTCAGCCTCCAACCAGATGTCCCCGCCGCGGCCACCATCACCGCCGGAAGGGCCGCCAGCGGGCACATATTTCTCGCGCCGGAAGGCCGCGATCCCATCCCCGCCGCGGCCAGCTTGGACCGCAATGCGGGCCTGATCAATGAACTGCATTTGACCAACCCTAGGATCGGGCCGCCGTGAGACCCGTTCTTGGCTGAGGTCCGCTTCCAACAGGTCAGCAAGACCTACCCGCCCAGACGGGGGAGCGCAGCCGTCGAGGTGCTGCGTCAGCTCGACCTTTCCATCCAGGACGGAGAGTTCCTGGTGCTGGTGGGCCCGTCGGGTTGCGGCAAAAGCACACTGCTCCGGTTGCTGGCCGGCCTTGAGGCCCCCAGTAGCGGCGACATTTTTGTGGGAGAGCGCCGGGTCACCCACCTGCGCCCAGCCCAACGGGACGTGGCGATGGTGTTCCAGAGCTACGCCCTGTACCCCCATCTGAGCGTTGCGGACAACATCGGTTTTGGCCTGAGACGCCAACACCAGCGCACCCCCTTGGAGCAGCTCAGCGATGGCCTCCATCGCGCCGGTCGAGGCTTGCCCGCGCCGCTGCGGGTGCCCTCAAAGCGCGAAGAGCGCATCAGCCAACGCATTCAGGCTGTGGCCGAGACCCTTGAGCTCGATCACCTCCTCGATCGGATGCCCAAAGAACTGTCTGGGGGGCAGAAGCAGCGGGTGGCCCTGGGTCGAGCCATCGCCAGGCAACCGGCCGTCTTCCTGATGGACGAGCCCCTCAGCAACCTGGACGCAAAACTGCGCACCGGCACCCGCGGGCAAATCGTCGAGCTGCAGCGCCGCCTTGGGACCACGACGGTCTACGTCACCCACGATCAGGTGGAGGCCATGACCATGGGCCATCGGATCGCCGTGCTGAACCGGGGCTGCCTGCAACAGCTGGGCACCCCCATGGAGCTCTATCAATGGCCCAGCAACCTCTTTGTGGCGCAATTCATCGGCAGCCCGCCGATGAACCTGCTGCCTGTGCGCAGCGTCGGGCAGGGCCAGCTGCAGTTCGGGAGCAAGCGGTTCCTCCTGGAGGGAGCGATCGCCGAGGTGCTGCTGCAGTGGCATGAGCGCGGCGGCTCCGAAGAGCTGACGGCGGGCCTGCGCGCCGAGCACCTGCGCCTCGCTCCAGCCACCAACCGCAACCTGGCCGCGGAGATCTGCCATGTGGAGGGCCTTGGCAACGAACAGGTCATCACCTGCCGGCTGCAGGATGGCGACCACCTGGTGCAGCTCAGGGCCGAACCCGACCAGAACCTGGTTCCCGGTGAGACGGTGCATCTCGAGGTCGAAGCCAGTGGTTGGCG
>JBMSIW010000171.1:0-2302 GCA_049418265.1 Vulcanococcus sp. | reverse complement strand
GGACCGTGCCGCAACCGCTCCAGCATCGGCAGGGTGAAGCCGGCCGTCTTGCCGGTGCCGGTCTGGGCAGCGGCCATCACATCGCGCCCCTCGAGCACCGCCGGGATGCACTGGGCCTGAATCGGAGAAGGGGTGCTGTAGCCCTTCTCCAGGACGGCTTGGACGATGGGCCGGCCCAGGCCAAGGGCCAGGAAGGGTGAGGCGTCAATCTGCTCAGCCGCAACGGGCTCAGGAGCCGGAGCCGCGGCTTCCGGAGCCTTGCGGATCACAGGAGCAGGCCGGCGACGGCGACCGGAGGGTTGTGCGGAGAGAGTGATAAGCAAACCTCGCGAACCCTCACCCTACGAGTCGGCTTTCGGTGTACAGAGTGCGGGCCTGATCCAGGGTGCTCTGAACCTCTCCGTCCGTGAGATCAGAGGCCTCAGGCCACTGGACGGCCAGCCAGGCGCGGCAACTGGATAGGTCCATCTCAAAGAAGCTCTCCTGGGCCGCCAACACCCGGAACTTCAGGAATTCCAGAAGACGCGCGCGCAGACGAGCCACCGGAATCGCCCTGAGCTGTTGGGGATTCACCTCCAACTCAAGCGACGCCCCTGGATGCAGATCCGGCAGAAACGGTGCCAGGACCTCGAGCCGTGAAGGGCTCTGGAAATGGCGGGCCTTGGTCTCAGGGTGGGGGTAATAGATCAACCCTTCGGCGGCCTGATCCCGCTCGCTCAGGTGCAGACGGATGCGCCAGAACGAAAAGGTCTCCGGCGGATGCAGATCCGTCCAAGCAAGAGAGGGGAACAGGTAATCCGGCTGCTGCAACTCCCAGCGGCATCCGGGGAAATCGAGATTGAGGGTGCCTGGGAAGTAGCCGCTGAGATCCAGCCCCTGGGCCAGGAAAGCCGGGGTCTGCAGCGCAATCGTTCCGGCTGGATAGGGGCTATCGGCGGCCCTTCCAGAGGCCACCCCATGGCCTGAGACCACCAGAGCGCGGTATCGCATCAGCTGGCCTCGCCGCGCTCGCTGTGGTGCAGGCAGCGCTCACAGGGCCCGGCAGGCAGCACCGCACAGCGCAGCAGGGGGGAGCGGGCATTGAAACGGCAGCTGGGATCGCCAATGACCCAGCGACCCTGCCACCAGAGCGCATCCTTGGGACGCTGCTGGGGCTTCACCTGCAGGGCGATCGAGCTGAGTTCGTAGCGGCCGCCGCGCAGCTGATAGCGGTGGTGACGTTGCAGCACCAGATAGCTGCGGTCCTCCAGCTCAAGCCAGCGGCCTGGATGGGGCACCTCCTCCAGCTCAAGGCGATCAATCAGTTGATTGCTGCCGGCCTGGCGAAGCTCAACGCGCATGGCAGCTAGGGCTGAACCTCATCGGGTTGCGGCGCGTCATTGCGGGCCGAGAAACCCCAGGCAAACAAGAGCGCGACCAGCGCCAGCAGAGCCCATTCCGGAGGGACCAGATCCGGCATCGCCAGACGCAGCACCAGGCGAAGCCCCACCAGTCCAACCGCGAGATACCCGGCCGATTCGAGATGGCGAAACTCCTCCAGCCAACGAATGAACAAGCCGGAGGTCAGACGCAGGGCCACGACCCCCAGCACCCCACCCGCCATCACCAACCAGAGGTTGTCGCTCACAGCCACCGCCGCGGCCACGCTGTCGAGGGAGAAGGCCAGATCGGTCAAGGCCAAGGTGACGACCACAGCCGAAAGACCGCGATCCACAGGGGGTTCGGCCGGAGCAGCAGGATCAGCCCCCTCCTCGCTGGCGCCAGCGGTCATGGGCATCAGGTTGCTGACGCACAGCCAGAGCAGATAACCCGCCGCCAGCAGTTGCAAGGGCCAGAAATCGAGCACCCAGCGCGCCGCTGCGATCAGGACCAGGCGAAAGACCAGGGCCAGACCGAGGCCCAGGTTGAGGGCTTGGCGCTGCAGTTTGGGCTCATGCAACTGCCGAGAAATCGCGGCCAGCGCGATGGCGTTATCCGCCGAAAGCACAGCCTCGAGCGCGACCAAGAGCGGCAGCAGCAGCAGCAACTCCCCCCACTGATCGGCGGACTCGATCAGTGGAGAAAGAGATGGAATCGACTCCGCTTCCATGAACTGCTGCAGAGGATTCCAAGACTCGCCAGTGTAGAAACGGCCTCGTCAGGATCTGCCCCATGGAGACATCCCTGTCCTACAGGGCGCGGCTGGTGCACGCCGAGCCCGGCCGACGGGTGGTGCAGGTCAGCGCCTGGCAGGGCTCCAGCTGCCTGGGCAGTGCCCTGGCGGAGGGCCCCAGCGCCGAAGACGCCGAAGACAAAGCCCTCA
>JBMSIW010000170.1:0-2506 GCA_049418265.1 Vulcanococcus sp. | reverse complement strand
GACCGACACGCAGCTGTTGGTGGTGCCAAGGTCGATACCGACAACCTTGCCCATGGATGACCTCTGAACTGCAGGCATCCTCAGCAGCGGTACCGGGGTGGGGCTAGGTGTGGTTGCCGAACAGGACCCGAACCAGCGTGACCGGCCCCTTGAGCATCCGCGGCACCACTGCCCTGGTGGGACTACTGGGCGATCCCGTGCGGCACTCCCTCTCGCCGCTGATGCAGAACGCCGCGCTGCAGGCCATGGGTCTCGACTGGGCCTTTCTGGCCCTGCCCACCCCGGCCCCGCAGTTGGCTGTGGTGCTGGAGGCCCTCGAAGCCATGCAATGCCGAGGGCTGAACGTGACCATCCCCCACAAGCAGGCGGTGGCAGCGCTCTGCCAGGAGCTGAGCCCCCTGGCCAAGCGCCTAGGCGCCGTGAATGCCCTGGTGCCCCTCCCGGGGGGGGGATGGCATGGGACCAATACGGATGTGGAAGGTTTCTGCGCTCCCCTGCGGCGCCAGGGAACGAACTGGAGCGGCAAGCAAGCCGTGGTGCTCGGTTGCGGCGGCAGTGCCCGGGCCGTGGTCGCTGGCCTGGTGGAGCTGGGCTTCGCCTCCATCCAGCTGGCGGGCCGCCGGCCCGCGGCGCTGGAGGCCTTTCTGCAGGACTGCCAGAGCTGGGCCCCGCAACTGGAGGCACGGCCCTGGGACAGCAGCGATGGCCTGGCAGCGGCTCTGGGCCAGGCGGATCTACTGGTGAACACCACCCCGGTGGGCATGGCATCGGCCAGCGACCCGGCCGCTGCGCAGGCCTGCCCCCTCAGCGAGCCGGAGCTGAGCTGCCTCCGGCCTGAAACCTGGGTCTACGACATCATTTACACGCCGCGGCCGACCCAACTGCTGCAACGGGCCGCAGCCCGGGGTTGCCCCGGGCTCGATGGCCTGGAGATGCTGGTGGAGCAGGGAGCCGCAGCCCTCCGGCTCTGGAGTGGCCGCAGCGATGTCCCCGTGGAGGTGATGCGCCAGGCCCTGATCGAGGCCCTGCCGTCAGCCTGAAGGGGCAATTCGGCCCCTAGCCTCCAGGCAACGCATTGCAGGCCATGGCCATTCCGATCTGGCAGCGACTGGTCGCCCTCTTGGCCTACCTCCTGCCCTGGAGTGATGGGCTTCCCTTCGGCCGTTCTCTCACCAACCTGTTTCCAGCCCTGCAGTGGCTGAGCCTGCCGGCCCTACCCCTGGTGATGCTGGAGCAGGCCGTCCCCTTTGGCGGCTTCATCCTCTTCCTGGTGCTGTTCCTGGCGGTGGTGCGCAACCCCCAGGTCCCCTACTACGTGCGCTTCAACGTGCTCCAGGCGATCCTGCTGGACATCGTCTTGGTTGTGGCATCTCTGGCCTTCAACCTGGTGCTGGCGCCCCTGGGGGGCACCTTCGCGGTGCGCACCCTCGCCAACACCGTGTTTCTGGGCGTGCTGGTGCTCGTGTTCTTTGCCCTGGTGCAATGCCTGCGCGGCAAAGAGGCCGACATCCCGACCCTCTCAGAGGCGGTGCGCATGCAGCTGTAGGGTGGACGATCCGCCGCTGGCCACCAGGGCTCAGGCCCTGACATCCAGCCACCGTCCCTTTCGGCGTCCACGTCGGATCGCGTAAGCCATGTCGCAGCCCTACTACGAAACGATGTACATCCTTCGTCCGGACATTCCGGAGGAAGAGGTGGAGACCCACATCACCAAATACCGCGACCTCGTCAGCGAGGCCGGTGCTGAGGTGCTGGATTGCCAGATGCGCGGCAAGCGCCGCCTGGCTTACACCATCGCTAAGCACAAAGAAGGGATCTACGTGCAGCTGGTGCACAACGGTGACGGCCAGCAGGTCGCCGCTCTCGAGCGCGCCATGCGTCTCAGCGAAGACGTGATCCGTTACCTGACCGTCAAGCAGGACGGCCCCCTGCCTGCCCCCCGCAGCGGCCCCATCCCCCAGGCCACCAGCGACGAAGCAGCGCTGCAGACCGTCGAAGCCTGATCGTCTAAGGACGTTCACCCGTTGTGACCCCCCGGAGCCTTCGTTAAGGTCCGGGGGGTTTTTCGTTGGGCAGACGCGGGGTGCATCTCAGGGATCAGAGCCTGCGTCAGCAGTGGCAACAGACCCAGAGCGAGCTGGCCCGTGCCCAGGCCCAAATTGCTGAACTGGAAGCGCTGCTAGCGGACCTGCCGGGCATCTTCGAGCGCAAATTCCAACAGCGACTCGAACCGCTCCTGGAGCGGCAACAGCACCTCCTGGAAGACAACAACAGGCTGCGGCAGGAACTCCGCAGCCTGAATGCCGCACCGCCGCGGGCCAGCTGGATCCTGCCGGCCTGCGACGAGAGCGCTGCGGCGGCCTAGCTCAGCGCTGGCTGGCAGCCCAGAGACGGGTGGGCAGCCCCCAGACATAGATGAAGCCCTCAGCGGCGCGGTGATCGAACTGATCGCCGGCGTCGTAGGTGGCCATATCGGGCACGTAGAGGCTGTTGGCGCTGCTGCGAC
>JBMSIW010000169.1:0-2520 GCA_049418265.1 Vulcanococcus sp. | reverse complement strand
GTGCGCCAGACGCCGCACCTGGCTTACACCCTGATGCAGGCACTGATCAGTCGTACGCGTCAGTCTGAAGCCCTGATCGCCTTGCTTGGTTTGCGGCGTATTGAAGATCGCGTGCGCGGTTTTCTGGAATTGTTGGCCCAGGACTATGGCCAGCCCTGTGACACCGGTTTGCGCCTCAACCTGCGTCTGACGCACCAGGAGATTGCCTCGGCGCTCAGTACGACCCGCGTCACTGTGACAAGGGTTCTGGGTCTGTTGAAGGAGGAAGGTTGGCTGCAATGCGATGACCAGCGGCAACTGGTACTCAGTCACCTGCCGTGTGCCTAAAGCCTGGGCAATAGCAGTTCGAGCACCGCACCTCCCTTGGGATGGTTGCGGGCTCGAACCATGCCGCCTTGGGAGAGGGCGATCTGTTTGACGATCGCAAGGCCGAGCCCACTGCCGCCTTTGGCATTGCGCGCCCGGGAGGGATCACCGCGATAGAAGCGTTGGAACATCCGTTCCAAGTCGGTGTCGCTCAGGCCTGGTCCTTGATCGCGCACCGCAATGGAGCACCAGCGCTCCCACTGCTCCATTTCGATGTGGATCGGACGTCCCTCTGGGCTGTAGCGGAGCGCGTTATCCACCAGGTTGAAGAGGGCTTGATGGAGCCTCGCGGGATCCACAGCAGCCTGCAGGGCCTGATCCCGCCCGGGAGTCACCTGGAAGCTGATGTTTCGCTCGGCCGCGAGGTCTTCCAAGGTGTTCAGCACATCGCCCAGGACATCGCGTGGATCAATGGCGCCCCGTTTTGGCGCGTCTTCTACGGGCGTGTTTTCCAGTCTTGAGAGATCGAGGAGGTCACTGACGAGCAGCTGCAATCGCTCGAGTTCCTTCTGGAGACGCCCCACCAAGACCGCCTGCCGGTCTTTGGCCTGGAGCCCAAGGCTGTCGCTGACGAGTCGTAAGGCTGTGATGGGGGTCTTGAGCTCATGGGCCACATCACTGACCCACTGCGCCTGTTGCTCGAGTTGCTGCTGCAGCGGGTTGCAGCCCTGGAGCAAGATCGCAACCCAGCCATCGCGGCCTGGCATCACCCGCAGGTCGAGCTCATCGGAGCTCAGGCTCCACTCCCCCCGTTGGGGCAGCCCACTGTTGCGGGCCAGTTGGATGAGATGCCGTACCTCATCCGGAGGGTCGAGGTCTTCCAGCTGCTGCCTCTGCTGGGTGATGGAGGCCTCCAGCTTCAGCAGGGTTTGGGCGCGCTCGTTGATGCTGGCCAGGCCATTGTTCGGCCTGAGGACCACCCAGCCTTGCGGCGAACTCTCAATCCAGTCGCGCAGCTGTGGTTCCGGCAGTTGCCTGGTTCGTCGCTTGAAACGACCTGCCTGACGCCGAAACAGCCCCCGTTGCAGCAGCAGGCTGGTGGTTCCCCCCAGGGCAAACGCAGCCAGAGCCAAAAGGGCATTGCTTTGGTTCATCCCTCAGCCAAAGCGGTAGCCGAAGCCTCGCACCGTCACCAACTTGGTTGGCTCTGAGGGGTTCGCTTCGATCTTTTCGCGCAGCCAGCGGATGTGGACATCGACGGTTTTGCTGTCGCCGATGTAATCGACGCCCCAGATCTGCTCGATCAGCTGCTCCCGGCTCCAGACCCGCTTGGGATGTTGCATGAAGAGCTCCAGGAGCTTGAACTCCTTGGGCGAGAGCTTGAGCTCGATGCCCTCCCGGCAGGCCCGGCATTCTTTGGGGAATAGCTGCAGGTCTTCAAAATCGAGGCGTGCCGCAATGGCCGTGGTGGGTTGATGACGGCGCAGCAACGCCCTGCAGCGGGCCACCAACTCCCGGATGCCAAAGGGCTTGATCAAGTAATCGTCGGCGCCGACCTCAAGACCCAGTACCCGATCGGTCTCGGTATCGCGGGCGCTGACCATCAAGACCAACGGTTGCTGATCCAGTTCGCGCAACTTGCGGCAGAGATCGAGGCCATTGATGCCCGGCAGCATCACATCGAGCACCACCAGCTCAAAGGTCTCGCGTTTGAGCCGGTCCCAAGCGCTTTGGCCGTTGGTGGCCGGAAGGACCGTGAAGCCCTCCATCTCAAGGGCTTCACAGACCGTGTCGCGGATGGTGTCATCGTCCTCCACCACCAACAGGCGGGCGGTCGACGCGGTGGCAAAGGAATCCGTCATCGACTTGATTCTCTCTGGCCGGGCATGTCGCCCTGGCTACATCAAGCCGCCGGTTTGTGGGCCTGGGTCTGTTCCTGGCTGAGGTTGCACTGGGTGAGATCCGGATTGGTCAGTCGCTCCAGCACCCGTTGCAGGTCGACGGGAGAGAGTTCCCCGTTGCTGCCCCACTTCAAGCTGGTGCTGGAGGCGGAGCGATTGGTTTGGGGGTTGTGGCCTTCGGGCGGATGGTTGGTGGCACCCATGCCGAACTGTCTGTTCTGAAATCCACACTAGGACCTGCGGCGGCCGCTGTGACTGTGGTAAGCGCACAAAAAAGCCCCCTGCTGGAGGCAGGAGGCTTGGGTGTGGTGTT
>JBMSIW010000168.1:0-2568 GCA_049418265.1 Vulcanococcus sp. | reverse complement strand
TGGGTTCACCGCCAGCGAGATCGGTGTAGAAGTCAGCGATGCAGTAGCGGTTGCCGGAGCGTTGACGCGGCAAGGCAAAGCGTCCCAGCTCATGGCTGCTCTCGCTTGGACTGTTGCGCTGCTCGGGATCAAACACCACCACGTTGTTGCCCTCGCGCCCGCAGGGGAAGTAGCCGTAGGCCACGCGTGGGGTGAGCAACTGCTCCTCGAGGCAGCGGCCCATCCACTGCTGCAACACCGGCTCCGCCTTCTCGGCCAGCATCGCTTCGTAGTCCTCGCGCGACTGCCCCTGGGCCTTGCGCAATTGCCATTGGCCGGCAAACAGCGCATTGCGATCGAGGTAGGCGAAGACGGTCTCCAGGGGGATGTCTGCCTCCGTGAGCACTCGGCTGCCCCAGAAGGGAGGCGTCAGAGCCGGCTCTTCGGGCACCGCCTCGGAGCGGTGGTCGTTGGGGGACGCTGGCTCAGGGTTCTGCGGGGCGGCGGCGGCCACCGGCTCACCGGCAGGCTCAGACTCTGGTGCCGCTTCAAGGCCTAGGCCCTCGGGAGCACCGGCGAGGAAGCCGCGCCCGTTCTCCCATTGATCAGCGTCCTTGGCGGCCACGTAGGCATCCATGAAGCGCAGGTCAGCAAAGGCATCACGCCCATAGATCACCTGACCGCGGTACACCTCGCGGCAGTCCTTGTTCACGAAGCGCGGGGTGAGCGCGGCGCCGCCGAGGATCACCGGTACATCGATCCCGGCCTCGTTGAAGGCGGCAAGGTTGTCCTTCATGAAGGCGGTCGACTTCACCAGCAGACCGCTCATGGCGATGCAGTCGGCGTTGTGGGTCCGCTGGGCCTCGATGATGGCCTCCACCGGCTGCTTGATGCCGAGGTTGATCACCTCGTAGCCGTTGTTGGTGAGGATGATGTCGACCAGGTTTTTGCCGATGTCGTGCACATCGCCCTTCACCGTGGCGATCAGGAACTTGGCCTTGGCGGAGCTTTCGCCTTCCACCTTGTCCATCAGCGGCTCGAGGAAGGCCACGGCCGACTTCATCGTTTCGGCGCTCTGCAGCACGAAGGGCAGCTGCATCTGACCGGAGCCAAATAGCTCCCCCACCACCTTCATGCCATCGAGCAGGAAGGTGTTGATGATCTCCAGCGGCTTGTAGGTGTCGAGCGCGATCTTGAGGGCGTCTTCCAGGCCGATCCGCTCGCCATCAATGATGTGTTGCTTCAGCCGCTCCTCGATCGGTAGATCGCTCAGCTGAGGCCCTGAGGCGCGGGCCTCCTTGGCGCTCACCCCCTCAAACAGCTTGGTGAGCTCGGTGAGCGGGTCGTAGATGCACACGCCGTTGTCGAAACGGCGGTTGTCGTTGATCAGGTCACGGCACACCTGCTGGTGTTCCTCGCTGATCTTCACCAGCGGCAGGATCTTGGCCGGGCTCACGATCGCCGCATCCATGCCGGCTTCGCAGCAGTCGTGCAGGAACACGGAATTGAGCACGATCCGCGCCGCCGGCGACAGACCGAAGCTCACGTTGCTGACGCCAAGCACCACGTGCACCCCGGGCAGGTTCTGGCGGATCATCCGGATCGCCTCCACCGTGGCCAGGCCGTTCTCCCGGTCTTCCTCGATGCCGGTGGAGATCGGCAGCGCTAGGGGGTCGTAGAAGATCTCATGGGCCGGGATGCCGAATTCCAGGGCATCGCGGTAGGCGCGCTGGGCGATGGCGAACTTGCGTTCCGCCGTGCGGGCCATGCCCTCTTCGTCGATCGTGCCCACCACCACAGCGGCGCCGTAATCACGGGCCAGCTCCAGCACCTTGAAGAAGCGCTCATCGCCGTCTTCGTAGTTGGTGGAGTTGAGGATGCACTTGCCGCCGGCCACCTTCAGGCCGGCCTCCATCTTCTGCCACTCGGTGGAATCGAGCATCAGCGGCAGGTTCACGTTGGTGACCAAGCGGCTCACCAACTCGCGCATGTCGCGCTCGCCATCGCGACCCACATAGTCGACGTTCACGTCGAGCACGTGGGCGTTCTCCTTCACCTGGCCCCGGGCCACGGCCACCAGGCCATCCCAGTCTTCTTCGGCCAGCAGCTCGCGCACCTTCTTGGAGCCGCTGGCGTTGAGCCGCTCGCCAATGATCAGGAAGGAGTTGTCCTGCAGATAGGGCGTGGTGCCATAGATCGAGCTGGCGCTGGGCTCATAGGCCAGGGCCGGGCGGGGATCCTGCTTGCTCTCACGCAGCTCTGGAGTACGGACCTGGCGCGGGGCTGGCTTGAGCTCCGCGGCCAGCTCTGCAAGGGCACCGATGTGAGCGGGGGTGGTGCCGCAGCAGCCGCCGATCACCTGCACGCCGAGGTCCTCGACGAAGTGCATCAGCTGCATCTTCATCTCCACCGGCGTCAACCGGTAGTGGGCCACACCGCCGATGTTCTCCGGTAGGCCTGCGTTGGGGATGCAGCTGACCACGAAGGGGCTGTGTTCGCTGAGGTAGCGCACGTGCTCCTTCATCTGCTCCGGGCCCGTGGCGCAGTTCAGGCCGAGCACATCAATCGGGAACGGCTCCAGGATCGCCA
>JBMSIW010000167.1:0-2599 GCA_049418265.1 Vulcanococcus sp. | reverse complement strand
TGCTCGACCAACTGCCCACGGCGATACCAATCGTGAGGGCCACCGCAAACCAGAAGAGACTGCTGCCACCGAAGAGCAGCAGGGCAATCAGAGGCAGAAGCGTGGTCAAAGAGGTGTAGAGCGATCGGGTCAACGTTGCTGCCACGGCCACGTCGACCTGGTCACTCAGGCTCATGCCCTGCAGTGAGCGCTTCTGCTCGCGGATGCGGTCGAAGACGACCACGGTGTCGTTAACCGAGTAACCCGCCACCGTGATCAAGGCCACGGCGAAGAGGGAGTCCACCTCCGTGCCGCGCAGGAGTCCAAGCCAGGCAAACGCTCCGCAGGTGATCAGAACGTCATGAAGCAGGCACAGCAGAGCCAGTCCGGCAAAGACGCCGTCGTAACGGAAGCTGATGTAGGCAGCAATGGCCGCAAAACTCACCAGCAAGGAGACCAAACTGCCCTTGAGCAGCTGACTGCCCAGGGTGGGGCCGATCGTGTTGACCGAGAGTTGCTCAGGATTGACCTGGCCGATCAAGGGCTCCAGACCAGCCAGCAAAGCCTGGGTTTGCTCCGGCTCCAGATCGGGCAAGCGCAGATCAACGGAGCGCCCCTCATCGAGGACCTGAACCGTGACATTGCCAAGGCGTGGTGCGGGCTGACCAGCCACCTCAGGCAGGGTCAAGCCACTGAGACGCTCGCGGACAGCATCGGCGCCCAGGCTGGCGCACGACTGCGCTGGGCAGCTGCGTTCAATCTGAATCTGGGTGCCGCCCGTGAAATCCAGGCCAGGGCGCAAGGGCGCACCGATCTGGGGATTGCTCCAGCACAAGGCCATGCCCAACAGGCTCAGCAGCACCGCCAGACCAGAGACCAACCACCCCTGCCGCCGGATGCGACTGATGCGGAAGGCCGGCATGAGCTCAGAAGACGAGGCAGACATCAGGCAGCACCCCCGGGCAGCTGGGAGGCGGGCAGGAAGTACGTGGCACGCCGCAGACCCGAATAACCCATCAACAGGCGCAACAGGGTGCGCGTGCAGGTGAGGGCTGTGAACAGGCTCAGCAGCAGACCGATTCCGAGGGTGACGGCAAAGCCCTTCACCAAGCCGGTGCCCAAAACGAACAGGGCCACGCAACTAATCAAGCCGGTGACGTGACCATCGAGGATCGAGGAGAAGGCCAGGGAGAATCCCGAGTCGATGGAGCGGATCAAGGTCGTGCCGCTGCGCAGCTCTTCCTTCACCCGTTCAAAGATCAGGACGTTGGCATCCACCGCGATGCCGATCGAGAGGATGAAGCCGGCGATTCCTGGCAGGGTCAGGGTGACCGGGATCAAGGCGTAGAGAGCCAGGTTGAAGAGCGCGTAGAGGGCCAACGCGACGACGGCAACGGCACCGGGCAAGCGGTAGACCACCACCATGAAGACCGCCACCAGAGCCAGACCGAGCAGGGCGGCTTGCAGGCTGCGCTGAACGTTCTCGGTCCCCAAGGTGGCACCAATGGTGCGCTGCTCGATCACCTTGACCGGCAGCGGCAGCGAGCCGCCGCGCAGCTGAACTTCCAGATCACGGGCCTCTTCGGCCGTGAAGTTGCCCGTGATGCTGGCGCCGCCGCCGCTGATACCAGCAGGCTTGAACTCCGGTCCGACGCTGGCCTCACTGATCGAGCGACCATCAAGAACGATGCCCAGCAAGCGGCCGCTGCCGGCGATGCTCTGGGTGAGCGCCGCGAACTTGCGGCCGCCCTCGGAGTTGAAGCTCAGGGTCACATCCCAGGCATTGCCGGTCTGCTGCTGCTGACGACCGGCGCCGATCAGATCCTTGCCGGTCAGTTCGGCGGGCTCATAGAGCGCGACGATCTTGGTGTTCACATCCGCCAAGAGCAACTCGAGCTGCTCGCTCTCGGTACTGCCAGTCGGCACGCTCACCCCAAGCTCCTTGAGCAACTGAGCGAGTTCTTCGGCTTTGAAGCTGGGTCCTTCGCTCTCGGTGCTGCCGAGTTGCTTCTGGCGATCGAGAACCGCCTTGGCCTGACGCTTGAGCTTCAGCAGACCCGTCATCTCCTGTTCGGTCCCAGGCTTCTGAGCGCGGAACTCCAGCAGAGCCGTGGTGCCCAGCACCTTGGCGGCACGACTTGGGTCCTGCTCGCCGGGAAGCTGCAGCAGCAACTGGTCATCACCCACGCTCTGAAGCGTGGATTCGCTGACGCCAAGACCGTTGATGCGGCGATCCAGAACGTCTTTGACCGCCTCCAACTGCTCGGACTGCACCCGCTTGATCGCTCCAGCAGGCATCACCTGCAGCGTGAGCTGGCTGCCACCGCGGAGATCAAGACCCAACTGCAGAGGGAAACTGGCCAGCACCGCAGCAGCGGCAAAGGCCAAAGCAAGAATCAGGGCCAACCACCCCTGTTGACGCGCCATCAGATCTGGCCAGCCTTGAGGGCTTTGGCGGCCTCAACGATTTGGTGGGGCTGAATGATCGTCAGGTTTTCCAGGGTGCCGTTGTACGGAGTCGGGATGTCCTGGGACGAGAGGCGCACCGGACGGCAATCCAGTTCGTCGAAGCACTGCTCGGTGATCAACGCCATCAGCTCGGCGCCGATGCCACCGGTCT
>JBMSIW010000166.1:0-2604 GCA_049418265.1 Vulcanococcus sp. | reverse complement strand
CGAGCCCATCACCCTCTACACCCTCGGTGAGGAGTGGTGGGACCTCTGCGCCGGCCCCCACGTGGCCAGCACCGCTGAGCTGAACGCCAAGGCCTTCGAGCTGGAAAGCGTGGCCGGGGCCTACTGGCGCGGCGATGAGAACAACGCCCAGCTGCAGCGCATCTACGGCACCGCCTGGGAAACCCCGGAGCAGCTCGCTGAATACAAGCGCCGCCAGGAAGAAGCCAAGCGCCGCGATCACCGCCGCATCGGCAACGACCTTGATCTGTTCTCCATCGAAGACGAAGCCGGCGCTGGCCTGGTGTTCTGGCACCCCCGCGGCGCCCGCATGCGCCTGCTGATCGAGAACCTCTGGCGCGAGCTGCACTTTGCCGCCGGCTACGAGCTGCTCTACACGCCCCATGTGGCCGACATCAGCCTCTGGAAGACCTCAGGCCACCTCGACTTCTACAGCGAGTCCATGTTTGGACCGATGCAGGTCGATGAGCGGGAATACCAGCTCAAGCCGATGAACTGCCCGTTCCACGTG
This sequence comes from Vulcanococcus sp., assembly GCA_049418265.1. GTDB lineage: Bacteria > Cyanobacteriota > Cyanobacteriia > PCC-6307 > Cyanobiaceae > Vulcanococcus. Next base: position 2,075 of record JBMSIW010000166.1, on the reverse strand, counting down.
CTCACCTACGCCAGCACCCTGCGCAGCTACCGGGAGCTGCCGATCCGCTGGGCCGAGCTGGGAACGGTGTATCGCTACGAGCGTCCGGGCGTGATGCACGGCCTGATGCGCGTGCGCGGCTTCACCCAGGACGACGCCCACGTGTTCTGCCTGCCGGATCAGATCAGCGACGAAATCCTGGCGATCCTCAACCTCACCGAGCAGATCCTCTCCACCTTCGATTTCCGCCATTACGAGATCAACCTCTCCACCCGGCCCGAGAAATCCATCGGTGAAGACGCCGTCTGGGAGCTGGCCACCCAAGGCCTGATTGAGGCCCTGGATCGCAAGGGCTGGGCCTACAAGATCGATGAAGGCGGCGGCGCCTTCTACGGCCCCAAGATCGACCTCAAGATCGAAGACGCCATCGGCCGGATGTGGCAGTGCTCCACCATCCAGCTCGATTTCAACCTGCCGGAGCGGTTTGATCTGGAATACGTGGCCGCCGATGGCTCCAGGCAGCGGCCGATCATGATCCACCGCGCCATCTTCGGCTCGCTGGAGCGGTTCTTCGGGATCATGACCGAGAACTACGCCGGCGATTTCCCCTTCTGGCTCGCCCCCGAGCAGATCCGTCTGTTGCCGGTCACCGATGACGTACGTCCCTACGCCGAGCAGGTGGCCGCCCAGCTCCAAGCCGCCGGCGTGCGCGCCAGCATCGACCACTCCGGTGATCGCCTGGGCAAGCTGATTCGCAATGGCGAACAGATGAAGATCCCCGTCCTCGGGGTCATCGGAGCCAAGGAGGCAGAAAGCGGCCAGATCAGCCTGCGCAGCCGGCGTGAGGGTGATCTCGGCAGTGTCGCCATCACCGATCTGGTGGCGGCTGCGGGCCGCGCCAATCAGGATCGGAGTGCAGGTCTGCCCCTCGGCTGATGAGCACGCTCCTGGCCGGCGACATCGGCGGCACCAAAACGCTGCTGGCGATCTACACGCTGGAGGGAGGCCAACTCCACCAGCAGCGCACGGAGCGATTCATTTCTGCCGATTGGGGTGATTTCGCCGACCTGGTGGATCACTTCCTCGCCGCTGAACCCGCAGCAAGCCGCCCCAGCCACGCCTGCTTCGCCGTGGCGGGTCCCGTGCGGCAGGGCCGGGTGAAGCTCACCAACCTCCCCTGGCAGCTGGAGCAAACAGCGCTGGCCAAAAGCTGCGGGCTCGAGCAGGTCGATCTGGTGAACGATTTCGCCGTACTGATCTACGGCCTGCCCCATGTGCAGGCCAATCAACACACCCTGCTGAAGCCTGCGGCGGGGGGCGCGGACCCCATGGCCCCGGTGGCCATCCTGGGTGCTGGAACGGGCCTGGGGGTGGCGATCGGTGTGCCCACCGACCAGGGGCTGCAAGCCCTGGCCAGTGAGGCCTCCCACGCGGAATTCGCCCCGCGCAATGAGGCGGAATGGCAACTGAAATGCTGGCTGAAACAGGACCTCCAACTGGAGCGGGTCTCGATTGAACGGGTCGTCAGCGGCACGGGTCTGGGGGAAGTGATGCGCTGGCTGCTGGCCACAGACCCATCAGCCGCATGCCATCCCCTGGCCAGCCTGGACAGCAACGACAGGCCGGCGGCCACCGCCAACGCCGCCGCGAGCGGAGATCCCCTGGCCCGGCGCGCCATGGACCTCTGGCTGGGGGCCTACGGCAGCACCGCCGGTGATCTAGCCCTGCAGACCCTCTGCAGTGGCGGTCTCTGGGTGGGCGGCGGCACGGCTGGAAAGCTGCTCGTTGAATTGCAATCAACGGCGTTTCTGGGCCCGCTCCTGCAGAAGGGTCGCCTCAGTTCGGTACTGGAGCAGGTGCCGGTGCTGGCCCTGACCGATCCAGAAGCGGGGCTCTTCAGCGCAGCTTGCCGGGCCCGGATGCTGATGGGCTGAGTGGGACACTGGCCCCAGCAGAACCGACCGTATGGTCCGCCCCCGCATCGGCCAGGGGGTTGTGGTGGATGTTCCCGCCACGACAGCCAACCTGGGCCCCGGCTTTGACTGTCTGGGGGCCGCCCTGGATCTCAACAACCGCTTTGAGATGCGCTGCATCGA
>JBMSIW010000165.1:0-2683 GCA_049418265.1 Vulcanococcus sp. | reverse complement strand
TGCTGAAAGCCGACGGCGGCATCGGCTACTTCATCTGGGACGCCTACAACGCCGGTGGCGATTCCAGCTCCAGCCAGATCATCCTGGCCATCCTCTACGTGGGTGTTGTGGGCCTCGCCCTCGATCGCCTGGTGGCCTACGTGGGCACCCTGGCCGCCAAGGGAGGCAACTGACCATGGCGCCAGCCTTCCTCACGGTTGACGACGTCACCCAGGTTTTCCCCCTCGATGACGGCGGCCGCTATGTGGCTCTCAAGGACATCGACCTCGACATTGCCGAAGGCGAATTCATTTCTCTGATCGGTCACTCGGGCTGCGGCAAGTCCACCCTCCTCAACCTGATGGCTGGCCTCACCCAGGCCAGCAGCGGCGGCATCTTGATGGATGGCCGTCAGGTCACCGATCCCGGTCCCGACCGGATGGTGGTCTTCCAGAACTACTCACTGCTGCCCTGGCAGACCGTTCGCCAGAACATCGCTCTGGCGGTGAACAACGTGATGAGTTCTGCCACCGCCGCTGAGCAGCGCGAGCGCATCGAGCAAAGCATTCAGCTGGTGGGACTGGGGCATGCGGCCGACAAATTCCCCAGCGAACTCTCCGGCGGCATGAAGCAGCGGGTGGCCATTGCCCGCGCCCTGGCCATTCGCCCCAAACTGCTGCTGCTCGATGAACCCTTCGGGGCCCTCGATGCTCTGACCCGCGGCAATCTGCAGCAGCAGCTGATGCAGATCTGTCAGCAGGCCGGTGTCACCACCGTGATGGTGACCCACGACGTGGACGAAGCCCTGCTGCTCTCGGATCGGGTGGTGTGCCTGACCAACGGTCCTGAGGCCGGCATCGGCCAGATCCTGCAGGTGCCATTGCCCCGGCCGCGTCAGCGGTTGGAGGTGATGAACCATCCCGACTACTACCACCTGCGCAGTGAGCTGATTGGCTTCCTGCAGCAACAGCGCCGCCTCAAGCAGCGCAAGCAACGCGTCACCCCGGTGGTGCCTGCCGCCAGGCCGTCGACCGAGACCGTTCGCCTGGGCTACCTGCCAGGCCTCGATATCGCGCCGCTGGCCGTGGCCATGGAGCGGGGCTTCCTCAGCGATCGCGGCATCGAGCTGCGGCCTGTGGCCTTCGACCGTTGGCAGAGCCTCGAAGAGGAGCTGCGCAAGGGCGAGCTGGATGTCGCCATCACATCCGCGACCACACCACTGGCTCTCAACCTGGGGATCAACGCCCAGAGCTCCTGGCCCGCCATCACACCGATGACGGTGACCCGCAGTGGCAACGCCCTCTGCCTGGCACGCCGCTTCTCAGAACTGGGTATTCACGATCTGAGCACCCTGGCCGCTCGCCTCAAGGGGCGGGAATGGCCCCTCCGCCTGGCGGTAGCCCAGAAGGGCAACATGCAGGAGCTGTTGCTGCGCCATTGGCTCGCCAGCGGTGGCATCGATCCCGATCGGGAGGTGGAACTGCAGGCGCTGTCGCCCATGGCGATGGAAGCCACCCTGCGTGCCGGGGAGATTGATGGCTTCATCGCCGGTCGCTACCGGGTGGCCAAGGCGGTGGAGGCTGGTCTCACCACCGTGCTCGCCACCGACCTGCAGATCTGGGGCGACCATCCCGAGAAGGTGCTCACCTGCCACGAGGACTGGGCCCTGAACCATCAGGACACCCTGATCAACCTCTGCGCAGGCCTGATGCGCGGCGGCCAACTCTGCGAAGACCCCGCTGAACACGACGGTCTGGTCAGCCTGCTGGGCAATGCCCAGTGGCTGGGCAACGGCTCCGCCCTGGCGCTGCAACGCCAGTTCGATCTCGGCACGGAAGCACCCAGTGGCGTGCGACTGCCCCTGAATCGCTTCCACAGCGATCGGGCCCACCTGGCCAACGCCGCCGAAGGCAGCTGGATCCTGACCCAATTCAGTCGCTGGGGGTGGAGTGCCTTCCCGAGCAACCGTCTGGAGCTGCTCAGCCAGGTGTATCGCAGCGACCTCTGCAGCCAGGCCCTCGAGCGCGCCGGCTTCTCCGATCTACGCCCCAGCCGTCAGCCCTTCGCCCTGGCCGATGGTCTGTTCTTCGATCAGGACAAGCCGCTGGATTACCTGAAGCAACTGCCCTTCACCCGGCCCACCGCCCTGGAATCCATTCCCCTACCAAGCGGCGCCAAACCACGTTCCATCGCTGCCCACTGAGATGACCAGCGCCATGACCCGTGCTCCCCTCAGCTCACCCACCGATGAGCGTGACGCCAACTACCTCACGTTCAACAACGTGGGGCAGGTCTTCAACACCCAGCGGGGCCCCTTCGAGGCCCTCAAGGAGATCAACCTGCAGGTCGCCCAGGGTGAATTCATCTGCGTGATCGGCCACTCCGGCTGCGGCAAGTCCACCCTGCTCAACATGGTCTCGGGCTTCCTGCAGCCCAGCAGCGGCAGCGTCACCCTCAAGGACGTGCCGATTGATCGCCCCGGTCCCGATCGGATGGTGGTCTTCCAGAACTACTCACTGCTGCCCTGGAAAACGGTGGAGCAGAACGTCGATCTGGCCGTCAAAGCAGCCCGGCCAGAGCTCGATGCCGCGGCCCGCGCCCAAACCGTGGACCACCACCTGGAGATGGTGGGTCTGATGGAGGCTCGCCACAAACGACCCGATCAGATCTCCGGCGGCATGCGCCAGCGGGTCGCCATTGCCCG
>JBMSIW010000164.1:0-2721 GCA_049418265.1 Vulcanococcus sp. | reverse complement strand
GCCTCGCGCATCGCCTGGGTGGGCTGAATGAAGGTGCGGCCCACGTAGCGGTTCTTGATCAGACCGTCACCAAAGGGGATGCCGCTGTACTGGGAGTAGCCAATCGCAGCGGGGATGCCTGAATCGGGGACACCGATGACGATGTCGGCCTCCACCGGTGTCTCGCGGGCCAGCACTTCGCCGATGCGCACGCGATAGCTGTAGAGCGATTCGCCAAAAAAGCGGCTGTCGGGCCTGGCGAAGTAGATCATCTCGAACACGCAGAGCTTGGCGGGCTCTTCGACCCAACGGCTGCGCTGAGGCTCGGGATCACCGAGACGGAAATGCACGATCTCGCCCGGTTCGATGTCTCCATCGAAGCTCGAGCCAATGATGTCCAGGCCGCAGGTCTCGCTGCTCACCACCCAACGGGCCTCCTCCAGCTCACCCATGTGCCCGAAGACCAGGGGGCGGATGCCATGACCATCCCGCAGGGCAAACAAACCAACCGGGGTACCGATCACCAAGCTGAAGGCACCGCGGCAGCGGCTCGCCGCCGAGCGAATCGCCCCGTCCCAGTCCATGCCGCCATTGACCGCCTGCTGGATCGCAAACGCGATCAATTCGGAGTCGGTGGTGGAGGTGAACTCCGCTTCCGGCAGATCACTGGCCAGGGCCGTGCGCAGCTCTCCTGCATTCACGAGGTTGCCGTTGTGGGCAAAGGCCAACGGGCCCAGGCGGGTGTTGAGCAACACCGGCTGGGCGTTGCAAGCCTTGCTGGAGCCCGTGGTCGAGTAGCGGTTGTGGCCGATGGCCAGCTGACCGGGGAGCCGCTCGAGGACGTCCTGGTTGAACACCTGGCTGACCAGGCCCATGTCCTTGTGGAGCCGCACCTTGGGGGCCGCCTCCCCCTCGGCGTCAAACACGGCGATGCCAGCGGATTCCTGGCCTCGGTGCTGCAGGGCGTAAAGACCGAAATAGGTGAGGTTGGCGACGGGCTGATCCTTGGCCAGCACCGCAAAGACCCCACACGCCTCTTCAGGCTTGTCCGGGCGCTCGGTCACAGCGGCTCCCACCTTCAGCTTGTCATCAGCATTGTGCATCAGTGATCTCCTCAAGCTGAGGGGGGCAGATCCACGCCCATGCGGCGCGGGATGGCCTGCTCAAACCGCTCACTCATCTGAGCAATCGGCAGCTGCAGCAACGGCTGAGCAGCCTGCGTGATCGAGAGCTCCGCCTCGGACTCAACGACCCCCAAACAGAGGGCAGGAACCCCGGAAGCATCCAGTGCGGCCTGCCAGGCCGCGGTCTGGGACGGTGCCACGCTCACCAGGATGCGAGCGCCGCCCTCGGCAAACAGCAGGCGATCGATCCGGGCAGCACTGGCGGGGATCTCCAGATGCGCGCCCAGGCCGCTGGCCATGCAGCACTCAGCAGCGGCCACCGCCAGGCCCCCATCGCTGAGGTCATGGGCGGAGCGCACCAGGCCTGCGGCGATCGACTGGCGCAGGAAGCTCTGGACCGAACGCTCCAGCTGCAAATCAATCTCGGGCGGTCGCCCTGTGACGGCTCCATGAAGCCGCTCCAGATAGCTGCTGCCGGCCAGGCTCAAGCGGGGATCGGCGGGAGTCTCCCCCGCCTCCAGCGGCACGCCCAGCAGCCAGATCACATCACCTGCCTCACGCCAGGCCTGACCGCGCACGTGGGCCAGATCGTGGACCAAACCCACCATGCCCACCACCGGCGTGGGATGGATCGGCTGCATGCGCCCGTCCGGCAGGCGCGTCTCGTTGTAGAGGGACACGTTGCCGCCGGTGACCGGCGTATCGAGGGCCGAGCAGGCGGCCGCGAGGCCGCGGCAGGCGAGGGCCAGCTGCCAGTAGCCGGTGGGTGTTTCGGGGGAGGGGAAATTCAGGTTGTCGGTGACCGCCAGGGGCTCGGCACCCACACAACTGAGGTTGCGGGCAGCCTCAGCGACCGCTGCCATGCCACCGCGTTCAGGGTCCAGGGCCACCCAACGGTTCGGGCAGTCCACCACCGCCGCCACACCGCGACTGGCGGCCTGCGTGGTGGCCTGGGGCCGCAGGCGCACCACCGCCGCATCAGCGCCACCGGGGGGAACCACCGTGTTGGCCTGCACCTGGTGGTCGTACTGGCGGTACACCCAGCGCTTGGAGGCGATCGTGGGATCGTCCAGCAGTTGCAGCAGAGCCTCGTTCCAGCTGAAGGGCAGCTGGGCGGGCAGATCCGCCTCACTCCAGCGCCAGTGCGCCTGGATCTCGGCCGGGGGTTCGCTGATCAGCTCGTGGCGGTTGATCGGGGTGTCGTCGGCCAGGGCGCTGGCGGGAACCTCGGCCGCCACCTCACCGTTCTGGAGCACGCGCACGATGTTGTCCTCCAGCACGCGGCCCACCACCGCGGCCTGCAGCCCCCAGCGGGTGAAGCTCTGCATCAAGGCCTGCTCGCGGCCGGGCTTCACCACAAACAGCATCCGCTCCTGCGACTCGCTGAGCAGGAACTCGTAGGGGGTCATGCCGGCCTCACGGGCCGGCACGCGATCGAGATCCAGCTCGATACCCAGTCCCCCCTTGGCGGCCATCTCCGAGCAGCTGCAGGTGAGGCCCGCGGCGCCCATGTCCTGGGCAGCCACCACATCACCGGTTTGGAACGCCTCGAGGCAGGCCTCAATCAGGCCCTTCTCCAGGAAGGGGTCGCCCACCTGCACGGCGGGGCGGTCGTCGA
>JBMSIW010000163.1:0-2817 GCA_049418265.1 Vulcanococcus sp. | reverse complement strand
GTTCCCTGCAGCGCCGCGGCGGCTTCCCTCAGGACTACATGCCCTGGGTGCGCACTCTGCCCGCCCTGCGCGGGGCGAACGCCAGCGGCAGCGCCGACATTGACTACCTCTCCAAGGTTCCTTACCGCAGCCTCGGCCGCTGATCCTCAGGAGACTCAGCCAGTTTTCAAGCGGCGGTTCACCCGCCGCTTTTTTTATGCGTCGGCGCAGCAGGCAGTCACGGGATCCTGACCCTGACTGCCCAAACACCTGGGGATCAAGGAAAGTATCAGGAGTGATCCCAAAAGGAATCCGTAGAGCTGTGACCCAGACCCTCTCTTCACTAGCCCGGATGACCTTGCGTCAACTGCGCCAAGTGGCCAGTGAACTGGGGGTGGCTCTGTACAGCCGCAAGACCAAAGAGGAGTTGGTGAGCGCGATCGGCGAGCGACAAGCCGATCTGAGCAGTGTTGAGCAGGAATACAGCTCACCGCCAGCCGGCAACGCGGATACGCGGGTGGTGTTTCTGCCCCGTGATCCCCAGTGGGCCTACGTGTTCTGGGAAATCTCAGAAGCGGATCGGCAACGAGCCTTCAAGGACGGAGCCAGTCAGCTGTGCCTGCGCGTGGCCGATGTGACCGGCATCAGTGATGGCGGCGTCCATCCCCACACCCTGCAAGAGGTGCCTGTCGATAGCCACGCCACCGAGTGGTACCTGCCGGTTCCCCTGAGTGATCGGGACTATCGGGTGGAGCTGGGTTACCGGATCGGTGGTGGCGGCTGGATCTCCTTGGCCTTCTCCTCGGTGGCCCGGGTCCCTGCGCTGCACCCCAGCGAGCAGATCCTGGATCAATTCGTGCCCTTCTCTCTGGACACCCCGGTCTCCGCTCAGGCCGCGCCCCAGACCCTGCCGAGCCATGACAGCGGACTGCATGAGCGCCTCTACCAAACCGCAACCATCCGTAGCCGCAGCATGGGTCGCGGTTCGGAGGCCTTCCACGAACTGGAGGGTGCCGAGGGGGCAGGACTGAATCCCTCCGGCGCTGGCGTCTGGGCCAGTGGCCGCAACGAATCTGGTGCCGGCGGCGTGGGACAGCGTCAACGGGCGTTCTGGCTCGTAGCCGATGCCGAGCTGATCGTCTACGGAGCCACCGATCCTTCTGCCCGGCTGAGCATCGGTGGCGAGGAAGTGCCCCTCTCCAGCGACGGGACCTTCCGCATTCAGGTCCCCTTCCGCGATGGGGCCCAGGTGTATGCCATCGAGGCCATCGCCTCAGATGGTGAGCAGAAGCGAAACATCACATTGAACTTCGATCGCAGCACTCCCGAAGACAACAGCAATCCCAGCGATCAAGCTGTCGCGGAGTGGTTCTGAGGCTGCGGCGCCCATGAGAGCTGTTGTCGCCCTAACCCCGATCGCCGGGGCCGTGATCTTGCCCATCGCCGTGCCCCTGTTGATGGTCAAGGTGAGCATCTCGGCGGGCGTGCTGGCAGCAGTTGTGGTGAGCAGCCTCTGGTTTACGGCCATGCTGCTGACCTCAGAACTGCCTGAGCACGGCTGAAAGCCGGACTTCGCGGGAAGACTGCTGCCATGGCTGAAGCTTGGCGGCGGCTGGCACTTGCCACCCTGTTGGCTGCACTCCAGGGATGCAGTGCGGCGGCAGAACTGGTGGGGGCAGCGGCTCCTGAGCTTCCACAACCGGAAGGGATCACGGTCCTGTTCAACCAGCGGGAAGGAAGCGCGTACCGCAGCCCGGTTCATGGGGTCATGCGCAGCGGAGATGACCTGGAGCAAGCCCTGCTGGAGGCGATTGCTGCAGCACAACACGAGATTCTGGTCGCTGTTCAAGAGCTCTCCCTACCGCGCCTGGCGGAGGCCCTGGTGGCCCAACACCGGCGGGGGCTCCAGGTGCGCGTGGTGCTCGAGAACCACTACAGCTCCCCCTGGAGCCAGCAACACGAAGCCGAGCTCGATCCGCACCAACGGCAGCGGCATCAGCAACTCAGGGCCCTGGCCGATCGCAATGGCGATGGCCAGCTCAGTGCGGCGGAACGCGAGCAAGGAGATGCCGTCGCCCTGTTGCAGCGGGCCGGGGTACCGATGCTCGATGACACCGCCGATGGAAGCCGCGGCAGCGGACTGATGCACAGCAAATATGTCGTCCTGGACCGCTCCGTGGTGATCACCGGATCGGCGAACTTCACGGCATCGGGCATCCACGGTGACGCCGGCCAACAGCAGACCCGTGGCAACGTCAATCACCTGCTGAAACTGAAGAGTCCGGCCCTCGCTGCACTCTTCGCCCAAGACTTTGCCTTGATGTGGGGCGATGGCCCCGGCGGAGCAGCCGATAGCCGCTTCGGGATCCGCAAGGCTCATGGCCCAGCGCAGAGCGTGACGATCGGCAATGCCCAGGTGCAGGTGCTCTTCGCCCCCCACCGGCGAAACGATCCAAACCACGGGCTGAACCTGCTGGAGCAGGAACTCGCCAACACCAAGCAGCGGGTGGACATGGCCTTGTTCGTGTTCTCGGCCCAGCAGCTGAGCGATCGTCTGGCCGAGCTGCTGCAGCGGGGAGTGACCCTAAGGCTCGTCGCCGATCCTGGTTTTGCCAGCCGAGCGTTCTCCGAAACCCTCGATTTGCTGGGGGTTTCTTTGGCGGATCAACATTGCAAGATCGAGCGCGGCAATGCGCCCCTGGCCACACCCACCGAAGGCGTAGGTACCCCGCAGCTTCCCAGGGGGGACAAGATGCACCACAAGTTCGCTGTGATCGACAACCGCACCGTGATCACCGGCAGCTTCAACTGGAGCCCCTCTGCCGCCCATCAAAACGA
>JBMSIW010000162.1:0-2831 GCA_049418265.1 Vulcanococcus sp. | reverse complement strand
GCAAGTTCATCGGCAGCGGCATGGGCAAAGACCTGGCCGATGCCGCCGGCGGCAAGTACGTGCAGCTGCCCAAGGCCAGCGATCAGGCGATCGCGGCCATCGCCATGGAGGCCATCAGCGGGGTCTGATGAGCGCGCTAGATCAACGCCGCTTCTGCTCGGTTTTCTCGGGGTAGACCTCATCGAAAAAGGCCCCCAGGCCAATCGAGACGCTGCGCAGCCCATTCATGAAGCGCTTGTCGGAGGTGAGCTTGTTGATGTCACCGCCGACGCGATCGAGGGTCAAGGTGAGCTGCTCCATGTTGGCGATGGTGCCCTTGAGCTCCGAGATGGTCTTGGGGTTATCGAGGGCCTTGGTGAAGTTCAGGATGTGAGCCGTGGAGCCGTTGAGGTTGTCGATCGTGGGCTGCACGCCCCGCACCGTGCTGCGCAGATCACCCACCAGCGCTTGGCCATCCACCATGAACTTGGTGGCTTCCTTGGCGGTGCCATCGATGCTGGTGACCGTGGCGGTGAGCTTGGGGATCAAGTTCTCCTGCTGCGCTTGATCCAGCAGCCGCTGCATGGTGGCGGTCACCTGGCTGAGGCTGGCGGAGCTCTCACCGCGGATGACAGCGCCCTGGCAAACGGTGAGGGCGCGGTTGCAATTGGGGGCCTTGGGACCAGGGGTGCCCGCAGGCAGAGGACGGATCGGCGCCGAGAGAGACACGACCGAATCGCCCCCGAGCAACGAGGCGGCTTCAACCCGGGCCTGCAGGGGCTGCGGCAACAACAGATTGGGCTGATTGATGTCGATCTTGACTTCAACCGCGGTGGCCGTGGGGATCACCTCCTGCACATGGCCCACGGTGACGCCGCGGTAGGTCACCGCCGAGCGGGGCGCGAGACCGGCGGCATCCGCAAAGTTGACCTGGAAGCGCCAGGTGCGGCCGCCCACCGAGACCCCCTTGAGCCAGAGCCAGAACAAACCGGTGGCGGACAGCGCGGCCAGCAAAGTGAATCCGACGATGGCTTCTCGCACACTGCGGCGCATGGGATCTAAAGCTCCGCCGGCTGCATCGGTCCGCTGAGACTAGCGGTGCGGAACTGAAGCACATAGGGGTTCTCACTGGTTTGGAAGTCCTCAACGGTTCCCTGCCAGCGAAACAAGCCTCCATAGAGAAGAACGACGCGATCGGAGGTGCGCAGAATCGTGCTCATCACATGGCTGACCACCACCGAACTGCCCCGCGCCAACTGGGTGGTCTGCACGATCAGATCTTCAATGCGCGTGCAGGCGACCGGATCAAGACCCGCGGTGGGTTCATCGAAAAGCAGCAGCGGCACCTGACCCGGCGGCTGACTGGGATCGTCGATCACGGCGCGGGCAAAGCTGACCCGCTTTTGCATGCCGCCGCTCAGTTCCCCGGGGTAGAGATTTTCGGTGCCGGCCAGACCCACCGAATCGAGCGCCTTGGAGACCCGCTCGCGAATCTCGCGCTCGCTCAGGCGGCTGAAGCGATCCAGCAGAAAGCCCACGTTTTCGCGCACCGTGAGCGAAGCCAGCAAGGCCGGGTTCTGAAACACCAGCCGCACATCCGGAGGGGTGCGTTGATCCAGGCGCAGGTAGGTCTGCGGAACGCCGTGGATGCGTAGCCGGCCGCTGCTGGGCAGCAGCAACCCAGCCAGCAGCCGCAAGATCGTCGACTTTCCCGCTCCTGAAGGACCCACCACGGCCAAGCGCTCACCGGGATTGAGCTGCAGCTCCACATCCCGCAGCACGGTGTTGCGGCCCCAGCGCACGCTGACATCGTCCATCTGAACAACCGGGGTGGTTTTCAGCACGGACACGCCGGGTCGCTTCACGAATGGGGCCATCTTGGCCGTTTCTCCGTAATCTGAAGCGATGCCGGCTCGAGCCCACCGCAGAGGACTTCGCTCGAGACCGCGCCCCAGCTGGGTGGGCAATGGGGACCTGCGCCAGAAGGATTTCGTCAGCCGCTCCAAGCGCGCCGCCCGCTGGCTGCAGCCGGGTCTGGTGGTCAAGCGCTGGATGCTCACCTCCGGCGTCGGCCTGTTTTTGCTGTTGCTCGGTGGAGCGGTGTGGGCGGACCTGCAGCCGATCTACTGGCTGCTGCAATTCATCCGCTGGTCGCTGCAAGCCATCACCCAGGTGTTGCCCCGCGAGATCACCGGGCCGCTCGTACTGCTGGTCGGCGGCGGACTGATCTGGCTGGGCCAAAGCCGCAGTTTTGGGGCAATCCAGCAGGCGCTGGCCCCCGACAAAGACACCCTGCTCGTGGATGCCCTGGCGGCCAAAAGCCGCCTGAACCGGGGTCCCTCGATCGTGGCCATCGGCGGCGGCACCGGACTGTCCACCTTGCTGAGCGGCCTGAAGCGCTACAGCAGCAACCTCACCGCCATCGTGACGGTGGCCGATGACGGCGGCAGCTCAGGGGTGCTGCGCCGGGAGCTCGGGGTGCAACCCCCAGGCGATATCCGCAACTGCCTGGCGGCCCTGGCCACAGAAGAACCGCTGCTCACAAGGCTGTTCCAGTACCGCTTCCGCGCCGGCACAGGCCTGGAGGGCCACAGCTTCGGCAACCTCTTTCTCTCAGCCCTGACGGCGATCACGGGCAGCCTGGAGGGAGCGATCAGTGCCAGCAGCCGCGTCCTGGCGGTGCAGGGCACGGTGGTGCCGGCCACCAACGCCGATGTGAAGCTCTGGGCCGAACTGGCCGATGGCCGCCGCATCGAGGGGGAATCGCAGATCGGCCATGCCTCCAGTCCGATCGTGCGGGTGGGCTGCACGCCCGAGCGCCCGCCGGCGCTCCCGAAGGCGATCGAGGCGAT
>JBMSIW010000161.1:0-2968 GCA_049418265.1 Vulcanococcus sp. | reverse complement strand
TCAGTGCTCCTTCTCTGGCCTATGCGTTGTGATGGCGGGTTTTCAGAGCCATGCATACCCTGAAATGAGGTGATCTGTGCTCATGGCGACGAACCCGTACGCGCTGGAAACTCTGTCCAATTTTCTGAAGGACAAGGTGATCATCGTCACCGGTGGCAACAGCGGAATCGGTAAGGCGATCGTTGAAACCGTGGCGCACCTCGGAGCCAAGGTGGTCATCGACTATCGCTCCCATCCAGAAGCCACGGAGGCCCTCGAGGAGCAGATCGGTGAACTTGGCGGCTGTTGTTTCGGCGTTCAGGCCGATGTGGGCAAGCTGGATGATCTGCAGCGCCTCATTGACGCGGCCGTCAGCCGCTATGGCCGGCTGGATGTGATGGTGAACAACGCGGGAATTGAGACCCGCACCTCGATTTTGGACACCACTCCCGAGGACTTCGACAAGGTCCTCAATGTCAACCTCCGGGGCGTCTTCTTCGCCACCCAGTACGCCGCCAAACAGATGATTGCCCAGGGCAGTGGCGGCCGGATCATCAACATCTCCTCGGTTCATGAGGACTGGCCCATGCCGAACAACACGCCCTATTGCGTGGCGAAGGGAGGCGTGCGCATGTTGACCCGCACCGCCGGCGTGGAACTGGCTTCCAAGGGGGTCACGATCGTGAATGTGGGTCCCGGTGCGGTGGCGACACCCATCAACGATTCGACCATGAACAACCCGGAGCTGTTGGCGAAGCTCAACGCGGCCATCCCCATGGGACGGATGGCGCAGCCTGAGGAGATTGCCCGTGTGGTGGCCTTCTTGGCCAGTGATGCCGCCAGCTACATCACCGCGACCAGCCTGTTCGCCGATGGGGGGATCATGCAGAGCAGTCCCGGTCTGTAGCGCCAGGCCTGAGGGCGCTCGCCGTGAAAATCACCCGGCAGGAACTGCAACGACTCCGTCAACGCCACCGTGGTTATCGGATCACGTTGGGGGTGGAACTGGGGGTGCTGTTGCTGTTGCCCCTCGCCCAATCCACCCCCTGGCTGTTGTCAGTGCTCTGGGTGGTCTTGGCCGCTGAGCTGATGTTTTTCCTGAGTCGCTTTTCAGCCTTGGGGCGGCGCTCTTTGATGTACAGCTTGGGGGGTCTGGCGATTCTGCTGGAGATCACCTGGCACCTCACCTTGGTCTTGTTGCCGTCTGTCGGGCGAGCCCTGACCTTGCCCCACGTGATGGTCTGGGTCGCCTTTCTGCTGGTCACCGTGATTCGCAAGGTGAAGTCGCTGGTGCGCGAGCCGTTCGTGACCTTCTCAGTGGTGCTTGGCGCTGCTTCGGGTTACTTGAGCATCGGCCTGGCCGGAGGTGTGATGTTGACCGCCCTCTGGGTTCTGCATCCCGCGGCCTTCGTGGCCAGTGCGCTGCCGCCGGTCTCGGCGGCGGGCGATCTCACGGTGGCCATCGCACCGGCGTTGACGGCCGCTGCTTTTTCCCTGCTCACCACGGTGGGCAGCAACGTTTTGGATTCCGCCAATGTCACCGCGCAGGTGGTGAGCAATCTGATCACGATCGCCGGTCAGCTCTACGTGGCGATCCTGATCGGATTGATTCTTGGACGAATGCATCAACGGGTGCTTTGAGCTGCACTCGCCGGCATCATGAGCCGATCGCTTGGTGGTTCTTTGTCTCTCCGCGCTCGCGATCTGTTGCGCAATCTCCTCCAGCTGTCGCTGTTGGGTCTGCTGGTGGGCGTGGCCTGCTGGCCGTTCAACCTGATCGATCGCTGGCAGGACCAGCTGCTTTCAAACCTGCCCGCCTTCAGCGGGCAGGTTTGGGGACCGGTCTCTCTGACACTGGCGCTTTCACCGCTGCTGGTGGTTCCCGGGCTGTTGCTGCTGCAGCGCCGCCTCCTGCGCCGGGGCATGGGTTCCGGGATCCCGCAAACCATGACCAGCCTGGAGCATCCGGCTGAGGCGGAGGAGCTGTTGGGCTGGATTCCGACCGTGCAGCGCTCCGTTCTCTGGAGTGTGGCGAGCCTGGCCCTGCTGCCGATCGGGCGGGAGGGCCCGGTGGTTCAGGTGGGGGCCTCGGTGGCCCATGCCTTGCGCCGCCGTTGTCCCAGTTGGTTCTCAGGCCTGGGTCAGGCGGATCTGCTGGCGGTCTCTGCGGGAGCGGGCCTGGCCGGTGCTTTCGATACGCCTCTGTTGGGGGTGGTGTTTGTGGCGGAGGAATTTCTCAGTTCCTTCTCCGCCAGCATGATCTGGCCCGCCATGGTGATTGGTGGGATGGCGGCCACCTTCAGCAACCTGGCCGGCCAACCGATGTTTGCGCTGGGCACCGTTGGGGTTGAGCCCATGGAGCTGATGCAGGTGCTTTGGGCTGTGCCGATTGGGCTGCTCGGAGGTCTGCTGGGTGGTGGTTTTGGGCGGCTCCTGCTGGCGGGCACGAAGCGCTGTCTTCATCTGGCGCGCACGTATCCCCTGCGTCTGGGGCTCGGTGTCGGGGCGCTGCTGAGTGCCTTTCTGCTCCTCAGCGGAGGCATGGGCGGCGGTGATGGCGAACTCTTGATGGGACGTCTGTTGTTCGGCTCGCCGAATGGGGTCGAACTACCCCGCAGTTTGGGGTTGGATCTGCTCACCTTGCTCTTGCGTGTGGTCGGCCCCGTCCTGGCCCTGGCGACGGGGATCCCTGGTGGTCTGATTGATCCGGCCTTTGCCTTTGGTGCCCTCAGCGGTCAGGTGCTCTCCGATTTGGTGGGATCGCCCCAGCTGTGTCTGGCCCTCGGCATGGTGGCGGGCCTGGCCGGCGCCACGCAATTGCCCCTGATGGCGGTGCTCTTCGCGGTGCGCCTGGCGGGCGATCAGCAACTGCTCTCCGGCCTACTGGTGGCCAGTGTTCTGGCGGCCTACGTCAGTCGTCAGATCGTGGCCAAGCCGATTTATCACGCCCTGCACGCGCTTACGACGACGCCTCTTACGACGACGCCTC
>JBMSIW010000160.1:0-2971 GCA_049418265.1 Vulcanococcus sp. | reverse complement strand
CGCTGGAGCCCTGCTGAGGGCATCGCGCTCAGCGCATCCAACTCAGACCGCGAACCCTGGATCGATCTCGGCCATCGCAGCGGCAGCCTTCTGGCAGAGCTCCTGATGGCTGCCGCCATGGCTGGCGATCAGACAGCCCGCCTGGCGCACATCACCGGTGTTGTAGCGAAGGGGCCGGCCATCGGCGTGGGTGAAGGCGCCGCCGGCGGCCTGCAGAACCGCCTCCGGTGCGGCCATGTCCCAATCCTTCGGGGCGCTCTTGCCCGAGAGGGAGATGTAGAGGTCCGTCTCACCGCGCAGGATCGTGGCCACCTTGCCGCCGACGCTGCCGATGGCCTTGCTGTCCCCCAGGGCCAGGGCTTCGAGGAGCTGCTCGAGCCGCTGGTCGCGGTGGTTGCGGCTCGCCACCAGCACCAGCTCCGAGAGGGCGCGGCGCGGACTTAAGCAGGCAGGCTGCTGCTCACCGGCGCGGTTCTCTCGCCAGGCGCGCTGCTCCGGCACCAGACCGAACCAGAGCTCTTCTTTCTCCGGCAGCAGCACCACACCCAGCACGGCCTCACCGCCGCGGACCAGGGCCAGGTGCACCGCGTACTCGCCGGTGCCCTGCAGGAAATCCTTGGTGCCATCGAGGGGATCCAGGATCCAGAGCCATTCGGCATCGAGTGGTTCACCGGCGGTGAGCTGGTCCTTGGCGGTCTCCTCACTGAGCAGCGTCCAGCCCGCGTCGGGGAAGGCCTGGGCCAGCCCATCGAGCAACCACTGGTTCACCGCCAGATCAGCCGCACTGACGGGGCCCTCGCCGCCCTCATCGACGCTGAGCGCCTTCGGGAAGCCATAGGGGGGCTGTTCGCCGCGGCCATAGGCCAGCAGGATGTCGGCCGCACCCCAGCTCAGACGCCGCAAGTGCGCCAGCAGCTGCTCCTCCTCAATCCCAGCGGGCAGGACGGCAGCGGCGGGCATCATGGAAGAGCAAAGGGGCATTGTGATGCAGGGCGCTGAACCCGCCGCAGGCGTGCTCTATCTGGTGGGGACCCCGATCGGGAACACCGGCGACCTCTCGCCGCGGGCCCGCACCGTGCTGGCTGGAGCCGACCGGATCGCCTGCGAGGACACGCGGCGCAGCGGACTGCTGCTGCACAACCTGGGCATCAAGAACCGTCTGATCAGCTTTCACGAGCACAACCAGGCCGCCCGCATCCCCGAACTGCTGGAGGCCCTGGAGGCCGGTGAGTCCATCGCGGTGATCAGCGACGCGGGTCTGCCCGGCATCTCCGATCCCGGTGAAGCCCTGGTGGCCGCCGCCCGCGCCCACGGCCGCACCGTCATCTGTGTGCCCGGTCCCTGCGCCGCCACCACGGCCCTGGTGAGCAGTGGACTACCCGCCGGCCGCTTCTGCTTTGAGGGCTTTCTTCCCCCCAAGGCCAGCCAACGGCGTTCCGCCATCGCCGCCCTGGCCAGCGAGACGCGCACCATCGTGCTGTTCGAGGCTCCGCATCGGCTGCTGCAACTGCTGGAAGATCTCCTGGCGGAACTGGGGGATCGTCCGGTCGCCGTGACCCGCGAGCTCACCAAACGCCACGAGCAGCAGGTGGGACCCACCCTCTCCGCCGCCCTGGAGCATTTCCAGCAGACCCCGCCGCAAGGGGAATTCACCCTGGTGCTGGGCGGGGCCGCTGCCCAGAGCCAGGAGCGCCCCAGTGACGTGGAGCTCCGCTCCGAACTGGAGGATCTGGTGGCCGCAGGACTCAGCCGCAACGACGCGGCCCGGCAGCTGGCCCGCAGCACCGGCCTCTCCAAACGGGACCTCTACGCTTTGCTGCATCAAAGCGAGGATGCCCGCTGATGCTGCTGCGCCTGCGCCTGCTGCTCGCCAGCCTGGGGGGTGGGGTTCTGCTGCTCCTGATCCTCTGCCTGGGATCCCAGAACCTGAATCAGCGCACCAGCTTGAACCTGGGCTTTGGCCGCAGCGCCGAACTGCCCACAGGCTTCCTCCTGGGCGTCGCCCTGGTCATCGGCGTGATCAGCGGTGGCAGCACCACCGCCTTACTGCTGCCGCGCGCGTCTCAGGATCCCGGCAGGGAATAAAGCAGGCCGCCTTCCACCACCAGGCGCGTGATGCCCTGAGCCACCAGGTAGGAGGAGCGGCGCTGGAGCACGTCGCTATCGGGCACCTTGATCACCCTTTGGCTGCGGCCGCACTGGCGCTTGGCCTGGCGCGGATTCGTGTAGAGCATCAGCGCCTGACGCTCCTGCTCCGTCTCCGGCAGCGAGCCCAGTTCCGGGAACTCATTGAGGGGCTTGGCCTGGAGCTCCACCACCTTGTCCACCAGCATGTACACGCTGCTGGGCAGCAAACCGGGCAGCAGGGGAATCGGATCCACCAGGGCCTGGGTTGAGGCCACACCAGCCTTCAGGTTGAAGGTGCTGCTGACCTCCTCATCGTCGTCGTCCTCGAAGCTGTCTTCGATCCCGTCGTCACTGTCTTCGTCGATGTCGTCGCCGTACTCCTCGTCGTCCTCGAGGGATGCGGCCGGCTGGGCATCCAGCTCCGCGACAGGAGCGGACAGCGACTGCTCCTCATCCTCTGGCTCGGGGGCCTCGGCCACTGGCTCCACCGCCAGAGCCGGCGCCGCCGGGGGAGCCGTTTTACTGCGGGATTGCTTCTTCAGGGAGGCCAGCTCATCGGCATCGATGCCTGCCTTGAGAACCCGGCTGACCGTGTTGGGACTGCAGCCGTAGCTGCTCGCCAGCGCCTGGGCCGTCTCCCCCTGGCGGTAGCGGGCGACCAGCTCCTGTTTCTGGCTCTCGGTCAGCCTTGGAGCGGCCATGACAACAAAGCTGTGCAGCACACCACCATAGAAGCCTCGGCCCTACTGGCACAATGCGTCAGAGCCAAGCTCCCTTAGCTCAGCTGGATAGAGCAGCTGCCTTCTAAGCAGCCGGTCGATGGTTCGAATCCATCAGGGGGCGT
>JBMSIW010000159.1:0-3022 GCA_049418265.1 Vulcanococcus sp. | reverse complement strand
GAGCCGGCGAGCCCAGGTCTCCCGCGAGAGAGCACGACCCTGGCACCGAGCAGCAAGCTGAGCGGCTCGGCCAGGGATCTGGTGAACGCCAACGGCTCGTTGATCGAGGCCCAACCGCGCGGCCCCCTGGCCGGGCTGAAGGCGAAGCTGGGCGGATGACACCACGCCTGATCTGGGGCTTCAGCCTCAGTGCCAAAGCTCTTCCCCTGCTGCGACGACTGCTGGATTCCGGGGAGATTGATCGAATCGCGACCCCACCGGAATCCGATCACTGGCAGAGCGGTGAATTGAGCCACCTGCTCAGCAGTGAGTGGGACCGAAGCAAGGCCTTTGTGGCCGTGGGAGCCTGCGGGGCCATCACCCGTCTGATCGCTCCCTTACTGGGCAGCAAGCAGGACGACCCCGCCGTGGTGGTGCTCGATGAACAGGGCCGCTACGTGATCCCCCTGCTGGGTGGCCATGGGGCTGGCGGGGAAGCCTTAGCGCGCTCCCTGGCAGGGCGGCTGCAGGCGGAGGCCGTGCTGACGGGGAGCAGCAACAGCCAGGAGCGCCTCGCCCTGGATGCCTTTGGCCAAGCCTGGGGCTGGACACGCGGCGAGGGCCACTGGGATGGGCTGATGAAGGCGGCCCATCGCGGTGAACCTGTGGCGCTGCAGCACCACCACGGCAATCCCCGCTGGCAGGAACTCCAGGGGCTAACCCCCATTCAGCAAGAGTCGAGCAGCCAAGAGCAACTGCACGTTGGCGTGAACCGAGGCGGCGGCTGCAGCTGGCACCCCCCCAGCCTCTGGCTCGGGATGGGCTGCGAGCGCAACACCAGCTTGAGCCTTCTGGAGCGCAGCCTGCAGACGGCCCTGCAGGAGCACAACCTGGCACCGGAAGCAATTGCCGGCATCGCCACGGCCGATCGCAAGGCCGATGAACCTGCCCTGCTGGCCTTGGCGGCGCAGCACGGCTGGCCCCTGCGCTGCATCCCCGCGGAACAGCTCGCCGGGGTGGTCGTGCCCAACCCGTCTGCAGTGGTCGAGGCAGAGCTCGGCACCGCCAGCGTGGCGGAAGCCGCCGCACTGCTGGCCGCAGGACCGCAGTCCTCGCTGCGGGTCGAGAAACGGATTGAACGGGCCGCAGCCGGGGAGCAGGGAGCTGCCACCCTCGCCATCAGCGAGGCCAGGACCCAATGGGCACCGCAGCGCGGAACCCTGCACTTGATTGGCAGCGGACCGGGTCAACTGGATCTGCTAACCCCCGATGCCCGCGCGGCCTTGGCGCAGAGCTGCATCTGGGTGGGCTACGGCCTCTACCTGGATCTGCTGGAACCCCTGCGCCGGCCAGATCAACTGCGCAGCGATGGCCAGCTAACCCTGGAGCGTGAGCGCTGCAGGGAGGCCCTCGACTTGGCCTGTCAGGGGCTGAGCGTGGCCCTGGTCTCCTCCGGAGACAGCGGGATTTATGGCATGGCCGGCCTCGCCCTGGAGCAATGGATGGCCCTTGATGAGGCCGAGCGCCCCGGTTTCCAGGTGCATCCCGGCCTTTCTGCCCTGCAGGTGGCTGCCGCTAGGGCCGGGGCCCCGCTGATGCATGACTTCTGCACGATCAGCCTGAGCGATCGGCTCACCCCCTGGGAGGTGATTGAGCGCCGCCTGAAGGCCGCCGCCCAGGGTGACTTCGTGGTCGCCCTCTACAACCCGCGCTCCCAGGGCCGGCACTGGCAGCTCGAAAGAGCCCAGGAACTGCTGCTGCAAGGGCGCCCTGAAACAACCCCGGTGGTCCTGGCACGCCAACTGGGCCGCCCAGAGGAAGCGGTGACGTTCCACACCCTGGGGGCTTTACCCATCGCGGAGGTCGACATGTTGACCCTGGTGCTCGTGGGCAACAGCACCAGCCGCGTTGAGGGAGGACGGATGGTGACCCCCAGGGGTTACCCAGGGGCCGAGCTGAACTGAGCCACGGCCATCAAAGTCGGGATGACAGGATTCGAACCTGCGGCCCCTTCGTCCCGAACGAAGTGCGCTACCAAGCTGCGCTACATCCCGATGGGCGGAGTGTAGGAGATGGCGGCACGGGCACCTTTCTAGAGTTGAAAGCTCGTTTGGGGCCCTCGGGCCAATCCGCTCGCCTTGCTGAAACCCGACTGGCTGCGCGTCAAAGCTCCTCAGCGGGAACGCATCGGTGAGGTCGCGGACCTGCTGCTCGACCTGAAGCTGAACACGGTTTGCCAGGAGGCGAGCTGCCCCAACATCGGGGAGTGCTTCGCGGGGGGCACCGCCACCTTCTTGATCATGGGACCGGGTTGCACCCGGGCCTGCCCCTACTGCGACATCGATTTCGACAAGAGCGTTCGAGAGCTGGATGCCAGTGAGCCCCAACGCCTTGGGGAGGCGGTCGCGCGCCTGGGCCTTAAGCATGTCGTGATCACCTCGGTGAACCGCGATGACCTGGCCGACGGGGGCGCCAGTCAGTTCGTGGCCTGCATCGAACAGGTCAGGCAGCGCTCACCCCTGACCACCATTGAGCTGCTGATCCCCGATTTCTGCGGCAACTGGACGGCTCTCGCCACCGTGATGGATGCGGCCCCTGATGTGCTCAACCACAACATCGAGACCGTGCCAAGGCTCTACAAAAAGGCTCGCCCCCAGGGGATCTATGAACGCTCACTCGAGCTGCTGCTGCGCGTCCGGCAGGGCTGGCCCAAGGCCTACAGCAAGTCCGGACTGATGGTGGGCCTCGGCGAGAGCGATGCCGAAGTCCTGGAGACCCTGGCTGATCTGCGCCGCCACGAGGTGGACATCGTGACAATCGGGCAGTACCTCTCCCCAGGGCCCAAGCATCTGCCGGTGGATCGCTTCGTCACTCCGGAGCAATTCGAGGCCTACCGCGGCCATGGAGAAGCGGAACTGGGTTTCCTGCAGGTGGTGAGCACGCCCCTGACCCGCAGCAGCTATCACGCCGGCGAGGTGCAGCGGCTGATGGCACAGCACCCCCGTTAAGGGGCCTCCCCCAGCAAAAACTCCGCCTCCAGGGC
>JBMSIW010000158.1:0-3087 GCA_049418265.1 Vulcanococcus sp. | reverse complement strand
GGTGCAGCCGCCCTGGCGGGAACCCCGGTGCCGATTGATCGCCGCCACACAGCGGCAGCCCTCGGCTTTGAGGAGGTCTACGCCAACAGCCTCGATGCCGTGAGCGATCGGGACTTTGCGGTGGAGTTCAGCGCGGCGGCCAGTCTGGTGATGGTGCACCTCAGCCGCCTGAGTGAGGAGGTGATCCTCTGGGCCAGTGAGGAGTTCCGCTTCGTGGCGCTCAGCGATCGCTGTGCCACCGGCAGCAGCCTGATGCCGCAGAAGAAGAATCCCGATGTGCCGGAACTGGTGCGCGGCAAGTGTGGCCGCGTCTTCGGTCATCTCCAGGGACTGCTGGTGATGATCAAGGGTCTCCCCTTGGCCTACAACAAGGATTTCCAGGAAGACAAGGAGGCCCTGTTTGACGCCGTGGCCACCACCTTGGCCTGCCTTGAGGCGATGGCGATCCTGTTCGAGGAGGGTCTGGAGTTTCGGCCGCAGCGCCTTGAGCAGGCCGTGGAGAGTGATTTCTCCAATGCCACCGATGTGGCGGATTACCTGGTGGGAAAAGGGGTGCCCTTCCGCGAGGCCTATCAATTGGTGGGCGGTCTGGTGAAGGGTTGCCTGCAGGAGGGCATCCTGCTGAGGGAGCTCCCCTTAGAGCGTTGGCAGGAGCTCCATTCCGCCTTTGAGGCCGACATCTTTGAGGCCATTCACCCCCGTCAGGTGGTGGCGGCTCGCCGCAGTGAAGGTGGTACGGCGTTTGAGCAGGTCCGCCGTCAGCTCGATCGAGCTAAACAGCGCCTCGAAGGCTGAATCGGTCTAGTGTTTGGGGGCTGAATCTTCGCCTGTACGGCCCCAACGGCCTGTGAGCATCTTTGTTGGAAACCTCCCCTTTCGCGCTGAGCAGGAGGACGTTGCCGAGTTGTTTGCCCCCTTTGGTGAAGTCACCAACTGCGCCCTGCCGCTTGAGCGGGATACGGGCCGCAAGCGTGGCTTTGCCTTTGTGGAGATGGCGGATTCAGGCAGTGAAGATCGCGCCATTGAGGCTCTGCAGGGCGCCGAGTTGATGGGCCGCCCTCTGCGCATCAACAAGGCTGAACCCCGTCCCGCGGCTCCTGCTGGCGGCGGGGGTGGCGGCTATGGCGGTGGTTATCGCCGTGGCGGCGGTGGCGGTTATGGGGGCTCGGCTGGCTATCCCGAGAGCCGCCCTGCAGCTCCCCGTGGCGATCGCCCGTCGGGCGCCAGCGGCTGGGAAGACCGCAGCTACGGCAGCAATAACGATTCTTTCGGCGAGGGCCGTACCCGCCGCCGCCGCAGCAGCTGGGGCTCTGGTTCCGATCAGGAGTAGTCAGTCCTCTGGGGCGCTGGCGATGACGCCCCAGAACAGGGCGTAGAGAGCAACCACGACACCCAGGCTGGTGCCCCAGCTTGGGCCCAGCCCCCAGGCCAGTCCTGCGTTGATGGCGGCTCCCGCCACCAGCGCTGCCAGCAGGGTGCCAGCCAGCGTCAGCACCTCATTGGTGTTGCTGTCATCCCTTTGCATCAGGCGCCTGGTGAGGGCGACATAGCTCGCCAGGGCCCACAGGGCGGTCCCTGGTAACCAGAGGCTCCAGGCCAGCAGGAGTCCATCGCTCAAGGGTTGCACTCCAGATGGGGCCACCTGCCTAGCATCGCCTCCCCTGTGGCTTCCCCTGTGCTCACTCAGCCCTGGACGTTTCAGGGACATCCCATCCACCAGCTGCGTCGCGGTCCCGAAGCGGAGGCGGGCGTGGATCGTCCGGCGGTGTTGCTCGTGCATGGCTTCGGGGCGTCCACCGATCACTGGCGTTTCAACATCCCGGTGCTGGAGCGGACCTACGAGGTGCATGCCCTCGATCTGCTCGGCTTTGGCCGCAGCGCGAAACCGGCTGGTCCCAGTTACGGCGGAGCCCTTTGGCGCGATCAGCTGGTGGCCTATGTCCAGGAGCGGATTGGCCGCCCAACGGTCCTGGTTGGCAATTCGCTCGGGGGTTATGCGGCCCTGGCTGCTGGCGCTGCGCTCGGTGATCAGGCGGCTGGTGTGGTGCTTCTCAACGCCGCTGGCCCCTTCTCTGATGAGCAGGGAGAGCCCAAGGGTTGGGGGGCCATTGCCCGGCGCACGATTGGCTCGGCTCTGCTGAAGAGTCCCGTGCTGCAGAGGCTGCTGTTTGAGAACATGCGCCGTCCCGCGACGGTGCGCCGCACCTTGAATCAGGTCTACATCGATCGCACCAATGTCGACGATGCCCTGGTGGAGTCGATCCTGGCGCCCTCCCGCGATCCTGGCGCGTTCGGTGTCTTTCGCACCGTGTTCGACATCCCCCGCGGTCAGCCCCTCGACGAGCTGTTTGGACAACTGCAAGCCCCCCTGCTGCTGCTCTGGGGGATTCGCGACCCCTGGATCAACGCGGCCGGCCGCCGCGGCGCCTTTCAGCGCCATGCCCCAGCTGATACGACGGAAGTCGTACTTGAGGCAGGCCATTGCCCCCACGATGAGGTGCCGGACCAGGTCAACCGCGCCCTCTTGGAGTGGCTGGATCGACTCCCGTAGCCTGCGGCGATGCAGAGCTCTGGCCGCAAACGCCGTTTTCTGGGCTACGGCGCCTTGAACGTGTTGGTGACCAACCTGGTGCTGCAGGGTCTGCTGTTGGTGGCGGGCACTGGATTAGCCACCCTGCTCAGCCAGAGCGTGAATGTGGCGTTGGGTTTCGTGCTCTACGGCAAAAAGGTGTTTCGGGTTGAGCGGCTTCAGAAGCGCTCTGCGCTCAGCTACCTGGTCATGGCGTTGCTGCTGTGGTGGTGCAACTGGGCCGGGATCACTGCCCTCGCTGGCTCGGGCTTGTCCCGCAATCTTGCGGCGCTGCTGTTGATTCCGGTGCTCGCGGCTCTCTCCTACACCCTGCAAAAGCTGGTGGTTTTCAGGCAACCCACCAACACGGCCGTGCTGAAGTAGTCCGGTTAGCCAGTTTCTGCCGCAGCCATGGTGCCTCCAGCCAGTCGCCCGCTGCTGTCTGTGGTGATCCCCTGCTTTAACGAGGCAGCCACCATCCTGGATCTGATTGAACGGGTTCGCCGAGCTCCCGTGAG
>JBMSIW010000157.1:0-3125 GCA_049418265.1 Vulcanococcus sp. | reverse complement strand
GCTGCCAGCTGATCCACCATCTCGGCGCTGGTGTAGCTGCCGCCATCAAAGGCGTAGCGGCCGTCCTTGAAGAACTCGGTGCTGGCCACATCGAGGGCCAGGGAGATCTGATCACCGGGGCGATAACCGGCCTTCTCGATGGCTTGCACCAGCAGATCGCCGGCCTCGATGTTGCCCAGGTCGGGAGCAAAGCCGCCCTCATCACCCACGGCGGTGCTCAGGCCCTTGTCCTTGAGCAGGCCCTTGAGGGTGTGGAACACCTCGGTGCCCATGCGCAGCGCTTCGCGGAAGGTGGGAGCGCCGTGGGGCACGAGCATGAACTCCTGGAAATCCAGGCTGTTGGCTGCGTGGGCGCCACCGTTGATCACGTTCATCAACGGCACCGGCAGCAGGTTGGCCATCGGGCCGCCCAGATAGCGGTAGAGGGGCAGGCCCACACCGTTGGCCGCTGCCCGCGCGGTCGCCAGGCTCACCGCCAGGATCGCGTTGGCGCCGAGGGCGCTCTTGTTGTCGCTGCCGTCGAGCTCGATCATCGCGGCATCGACGGTGCCCTGATCGAGGGCACTCAGGCCGCAGAGTGCTGGAGCGATCTTCTCTTCGATATTGCTGACGGCCTGCAGGACGCCTTTGCCGCAGTAGCGGCTGCCGCCGTCCCGCAGTTCACAGGCTTCGTGGGCACCCGTGCTGGCACCACTGGGAACGATCGCCCGGCCGCTGGCACCGCCTTCGAGCATCACCTCGGCTTCCACCGTTGGGGTTCCGCGGGAATCGAGCACTTCCCGGGCCACGATGGTGTCGATGACGAGGTCGAGGGTGTCGATCACAGCGGCCTAGGTGCACAACGTGGGTCTCAGGTGTGGATCCTATGGGTCGCCCTGTTCCCCCCCTCTGTGCCCGTTGGCACCAAACCGGCCACTCTGGTCAGAATGCGGCCGATCGAATCGCCTGAGATGCGCCTGCTCCACACCATGCTGCGGGTCGGCGACCTGGAGCGCTCGATCGCCTTCTATACAGATGTCCTCGGGATGCGCCTGCTGCGCCGCAAGGACTATCCGGGTGGTCGTTTCACCTTGGCCTTTGTCGGCTATGGCGAGGAGAGCGACACCACCGTGCTGGAGCTCACCCATAACTGGGATACCAGCAGTTACGAGATCGGCAGTGGCTACGGCCATATCGCCATTGGCGTCGATGACATCGTTGGGGTCTGCGATCAGATCCGGGCTAAAGGCGGCCGGGTGGTGCGTGAACCCGGTCCGATGAAGAACGGATCCACGGTGATTGCTTTTGTGGAAGATCCCGATGGCTACAAGGTGGAACTGATTGAGCTCAGCTCTCGCTCCCATGCGGCCTGACACCCTCACCAGCACCCCCGATCGCTTCAGCGATGCGGCCTGGGACCTGCTCTTGGCCACCCAGGACCAGGCCCGGCGCTGGCGGCATGCGGATATGGACGTGGAGCATCTGCTCCAGGTCCTGCTGAACGACCAGCGCTTTGCGGCCTGGGTCGACCCGCTCCCCCTCGATCCGGGTCGTCTGCTCGATCAGTTGGATGACTTCTGCGCGGATCAGCCCACGAGCAGCGGCCGTGATCTGTTTGTGGGCGAAGACCTGGAGCTGCTGCTCGAGGAGGCCGATCGCCAGCGCGCCCAGTGGGGTTCACGTCTGATTGATCTGCCCCATCTGCTCGGTGCTCTGCTGCTCGACCAACGCATCGCCGGCCCCCTTCTGGCCGAACAGGGCCTGAGCGCTGATGCCCTGCGGCGCGCCAACGCTGCCTCCATCCCCCGCCCGCCTGAGGAGAGCCCCCTGAAGGAGAACCCCCCGAAGGAGAACCCGAGGGATACGAGAGACAGGCCGAAGGACAACTGGATCGATCGTCCCGCGCCCGCGGCGGCCCCCGCGGTGCCCAGCGCCCAGCCCTCCTCGGAGCCAGGACTCACCCTGGAGAAGGAGCCCGAAGCGCTGCAGCAATTCGGCCGGGATCTCACCGCAGCAGCCCGCGCCGGTGATCTCGATCCGGTGATTGGCCGGGACACGGAGATCCGCCGCCTGATGCAGGTCCTCTCCCGCCGGGGCAAAAACAATCCCGTCCTGATCGGCGAGCCGGGCGTGGGCAAAACCGCCATCGCCGAGCTGCTGGCCCAGCGGATCGTGGCGGGTGAGGTGCCCGATGCCCTCAAGGGTCAACGGCTGATCTCTCTGGATCTGGGTGCCCTGATTGCCGGGGCGAAGTTCCGCGGGCAGTTCGAGGAGCGCCTGCGCAGCGTGCTCAAGGAGGTGCAGGAGGCCGATGGGGCTGATGCCGGCGGCGTGATCCTGTTCATCGATGAGCTCCACAACGTGGTGGGGCCAGAACGCTCCAGCAGCGATGCGGGCAGCATCCTCAAACCCGCCCTGGCCAGGGGCGATTTGCGCTGCATCGGCGCCACCACCCCCGAGGAATTCAGCCGCACGGTGGAGAAGGATCCGGCCCTCAATCGCCGCTTCCAGCAGGTCCTGGTCAAGGAGCCCAGCCTTGAGGAGAGCACGCTGATCCTGCGCGGTCTCAAGGAGCGCTACGAGCTGCACCACGGCGTGGCGATCACCGATGGTGCCGTCGTGGCGGCGGCGCGTCTGGCGGATCGCTACATCGCGGACCGCTGCCTGCCCGATTCGGCCATTGATCTGATCGACGAGGCGGCCGCTCAGCTGCGCATGGAGGTGACCTCGAAGCCGCGCCTGGTGGAGGAGGCCGAAAGCGATCTGCGCCGGGTTGAGCTGGCCCTGCTCTCGGCGGAGCGTGCCCCGGAATCGGAGCGGGTGGCCCTGCAGCAACAGCGCCATGAGGTCAGCGACACCCTGCAGCAGCTCCAGCAGCGCTGGTCGGCGGAGCGGGAGCAGTTGGCCGAGTTGCGTCAGTTGTTGGCAGACGACGAGGCCCTGCGTCTTCAGATCGCCGAGGCGGAGCGCGATGGGGATCTTGAGGAGGCGGCCCGCCTCCAGTACGACCAGTTGCATGGCGTCCAGCAGCGGCGCTCTGAGCTGGAGGACCAGTTGAAGGCCAGCCAGGAGAGCGGTGAATCCCTGCTCAGGGAGCAGGTGGAGGAGGGCGACATCGCCGATGTGGTGGCCCGCTGGACCGGCAT
>JBMSIW010000156.1:0-3172 GCA_049418265.1 Vulcanococcus sp. | reverse complement strand
CCTTCATGCAGTACTCGGCGTACTCGAAGTTGATGCGGTCGTGGTTGAGGTGGCGCCAGATCTTGGCCGGGCTCAGGTCGCCATCGAGGTACTTGAAGATCGGGAAGGGATTCAGGAACTGCTGTTCTCCCTGGTAGATCAGGTTCTTGCTGTAGGCATCGAGCACCTCGCCGTAGCTCTCGAGCACCCCCACCACTTCCAGCAGGTGATCGGCGGTGTCGCTCAGCAGCGTCGTACCGCTCAGCAGCAGTTCGCTGAGATCCGAGGCCTCAAGGGAGTGGTTGCTGACAACCAGTTCGGTGGAAATGACCGGCATCTCAGCTCACCCCCATCGCTTGCAGGGCCAGGGCCGTCAGGGAGGCATCGCTGAGGCGGCTGAGGCTCATGGGCAGCAGACCCAGCCCCACCACGCCGGCCACCAGGGCCATGGCGGGAATGGTTTCGCGGGGACTCACCACGGCCAGCTGCACATCCAGGCGGGCATCGCGCCTGGAATCCTCGCTATCGGGTGTGATCGAGAGGCGCCCGAAGAAGGCGCGGTTCACCAGCAGCAGGAAATAGACCGCCGTCAGACCGGAGCCCACCATCGAGAGCAGGGTGGCCAGTGGGAAGGCCGCAATGCTGCCGCGGAAGACCAGGAATTCGGAGATGAAGCCCGCCATGCCCGGCAGTCCAGCGCTGGCCATCACCGCCACGATCATCATCGAACCGGTCAGGGGGAGGCCCTTCTCGGGGTTCAGCAGGCCATGGAGCACCGTCAGATCACGGGTGCCGGTCTTGCGGTAGACGATGCCCACCAGCAGGAAGAGCAGGGCTGAGATCAGGCCGTGGCTGACCATCTGGAACACCGCCCCCAGCAGGCTGATCGGGGTGTTGGCGGCCGCAGCCAGCAGGACGTAGCCCATGTGGCCCACGGAGCTGAAGGCCACCATCCGCTTCATGTCGGTCTGGGCAATCGCCGCCAGGGAGCCGTAGAGCACCGAGATGGCCGCCCAGATGGCCAGGCCCGGCGCCAGCTTGACCCAGGCCTCCGGGAACAGCTGCAGCCCGAAGCGCAACAGGCCATAGGTGCCCAGTTTCAGCAGCACCCCCGCCAGCAGCACCGAGACCGGTGTCGAGGCCTGGGTGTGGGCATCCGGGAGCCAGTTATGCAGGGGCACCAGCGGAATCTTGATACCGAAGCCCACCAGCAGCGCCACCAGCAGCACCAGCTGGCCGCCCATGGCGAGGCGATCGGAGAGCACGGGGGTCAAGCTGAAGTCCACGCTGCCGGTCAGCAGCGCCAGGCCAAGGAAGGCCCCCAGGATCAACATCCCGGAGATGGCCGTGAAGATCAGAAACTTCGTGGCCGCATAGGCCTTGTTGGCGCCGCCCCAGACGGAGATCAACAGCCACAGGGGGATCAGCTCAAGCTCATAGAAGAGGAAGAACAGCAGCAGGTTCTCCGCCAGGAAGGCCCCATTCACGGCGCCGCTGATCAGCACGAGCATCGCGAAGTAGATGCGCGGCCGCTTGTCGATGTCGCGGGTGATCACCGCCGACACCAGCGTCAAGGCGGCATTGATCAAGACCAGGGGCAACGAGAGCCCGTCCACCCCGAGGGCGTAGTCCAGACCGATGCCCGGCAGCCAGAGGTGGAATTCCTGCAGCTGCATGCCGGCCTGGGCCGGATCAAAGCGCAGGGTGACCAGCAGGCTGGCCAGCAATTGGAGCACCAGGATCGCGATGGTGATCAGCCGCAGCTGACCCGGTGCGGGCTTGCCCGGCCAGAGCAGCAGGGCGGCGGTCCCCAGGAAGGGGATCAGGAGCAGGGACGACAACAACATGCTGTTCAACCCACTCCCCGCGTCACCTGGAGCGCGCCGATGAACAGGACCACGGCAAGAAGCACCGTCAGCACGTAGCTCTGCAGCTGACCGCTGACGCTCAGCTTGAGGCCATTGGCGCTGGCCAGCGACAGGCGACCCACACCATCGGCCATGCCCTTGATCACGGTCAGGTCAAACCAGCGGGTGAATTGCGCCAGGTTCGCCACCAGGCTCACCACGGTGCGGTTGTAGATCTCAGGGGTATAGAAGTCGTAGGCCAGCAGGTCCTGGACCACCCGCAGCCAGGGGGTGGTGGAGCGAGACCAGAACTGGTTCAGGGGCACCAGGGCGCCGATGCCCACGCCGGCAGCTCCGGAGGCCGCGACGGCCAGGCCCACCCACCAGGGGAAGGAGGCGATCCCGGGCACCGGATCGATGCGCTGCATGATGGCCGGCAGCAGCAGCACGAGAACGCTGAGGCTCACCATCGGCAGGGCCATCAGCCAGTTCACCTCCGGCGCCCGCTTGGTCTTGGGCTTGGGCGGACCGAGGAACACCGAGCGGTAGACCCGGGTCACGTTGGTGGCGGAGAGCAGGTTGGTGAGCAGGAAGACAAAGGCGAACCAGGGTGCGCTCTGCTGAATGCTGTTGATCAGCAGTCCGAAGCACCAGAAGGAACCCAGGGGCACCAGGCCGATCACGCCGGCGCTGCCGATGATGAAGGCCAGGGATGTGGCGGGCATGCGTGTGCCAATGCCGCCCAGCTCGGTGAGGTCCTGACAGTTGGAGGTCGCGATGATGCTGCCGACGCCCATGAACTGCAGCGCTCTCGAGAGGCCGTGGGCAAAGAGCAGCAGCAGCGCCAAGCCAGGCTGCTGCAGGGCGATGGCGATAAAGACCAGCCCGAGATAGGCGGTGGTCGAGTAGCTGAAGGCCCGCTTCAGGTCCACCTGAGCGAGGGCCACCAGGGCACCACCGATGGCACTGATGGTGCCCACGGCCAGGAGAACATCGGTGGCGACGCTGGAGAGCTGAACGATCGGCATCAGCTTGAGCAGCACGATTGCGCCGCAGGTCACGACCACCGAGTTCCGCAGGATCGAGGCGGGATTCGGACCCTCCATGGCCTCATCGAGCCAGAGGTGCATGGGGAACTGGGCGCATTTGCCCATGGGACCGGCGATCAGCCCAAGACCCAGCAGGGTGATGGCGGTGGGGCCGAGCACCCCGGATTGCTTGAGATCAGCGGCCCAGGCGTAGAGGTCGTTGAACTCCATCGAGCCGGCAAAGGCCGAGAGGGCCACGACGCCCATCAGCAGCAGCACATCTCCCACCCGTTTGGTGAGGAAGGCATCGCGGGCCGC
>JBMSIW010000155.1:0-3186 GCA_049418265.1 Vulcanococcus sp. | reverse complement strand
GGCGAGTGCCCCCCGAAGAGAAGGCCAAAGAGGCGTACAAAAAAGCTGCCGAAGCAGCTCAGTAACCCATGCGAAGACGAGGTCTTCTTGAGCCCATACAGGCACATCCTTCGATGAGGTGCCATAACCCGCCCTTAAAACCAAGGGGTGCCCGGCCCTGAGCGCCCGTTATTCAGAAGCGAGACATGGCCGAAATCTTGGCCAGCTTGTCGGCCGTGAGCCCCTCCAGCTCCTGGAGTTGCAGCAGCTCGTCTTTCACGAGGCTTGCAAAGACAAACAAGATGCCCTCGAGGCGGAAATCAAATCGGCCCTCGATGGTGTGGCGCTCGATGCTCAGGAAGTCATGCAGCGCCCAGACCGAGCTGACATCACCCAGGTTGGAGGCCTTCGATTGAACAGAGGCCACCAATTGCATGACGGCACGGTTGTAGGCCGTCTCGAAGGCGGCTCGAGCAATGGCCTGCTCGCTGTCCGTCCAGCTGTCAGTCGCCGCTTGATTCATCTGGCCTGACAACGCTGTTGCAGACGCTACCGGAGCGGTTCTGCCACTGCGAGCGACCGGTGCAACGACCGGGCGGACGGCAGCTCAAACCAGCTCAGGCCTGGATTGTTGTGGTGCTCACGGTGATAGCCGAAGTGGAAGCAGGCCAGCAGAGAGAGCCAGGGCGGCAGGTTCAGGCTGATCGGCTGGGTTCGCTGTTCGGGCTGACGCTGACACCGATGGGGCAGGAACGTGCCGAAGACGAACAACTGCAGGGAACTCAACAGCAATGGAAGCGTGATGAAGAGCAGAACGCGCCAGAGCGCGACCGCCAGAGGCACCTCGGCAGCCGCCACGGTGAGCCCCAGGGCAAGCCCCCAACCAGCCAGTAACAGCAGCATTTGCCTGGGGCTCAGATAGCGCGCCAGAAACTGGCGGTACCAACGGATGGCCCCGCTCTGCAGGTCGCTTGGGAAATCGGGATCCTGGAGACTCCCCGGTGCACGGTGATGCCGCTGGTGTTGCCGCAGGCACCCAGCAAACGGCAAGCCCGCATAGAGCAGCAGCGCCACAGCACCCATGGCGTTGTTCCAGCGGCTGCGTCCGGGAACCAGCAGACCATGCATGGCGTCATGGGCCACGATGAACAGCCCGGTTTGCAGCTGGGCGCGCAGAAGGACCAACACCACCAGCAGCCACAGCGGGGCTTGGGTTGTGTTGGTCCCCAGTGACAGGGCCAGGGAGAGTCCCCAGCCCAGGATCAAACCGCCATTGAGCAGCAGGCTCAACGGGCGAACTTGAGCAGATCGGCCGGTGATGCGAGCAGATCAATCGCCACGAAGTAGATCTTGCCTTCGGGGTTGAGCAGGAAGCGCCAGGCCACGTTCATGCCGATGCCGGCACCGAACCAGGGGGTCTGAACCTTGCCGGTCACCTTGATCTGGGTGAACCCGTCGTTGGTGGGTTCGGCGTAGCCACGCTCAGGCAGAAGCCTGAGGTTCTGGCAGTCCTCACGGAAGAAACGCAGGATCGCATCGGTGCCCACGATCGGCTTCTGGAACGGAGCCTGAAGCGCGCCGTCGGGCAGGAACAGCTGGATCAGGTTGTCAAAGTCGTTGGCGTTGAGCAGATCCATGTAGCTGTTCACGGTGGGGTTGATCACCCCCTCGATGAAGACCTTCTTGCGCTGCTCTTCCGGCGTGGGAGGAGCCACGGGCTCCATCACCCGCTGACCTTCGCCCTTGGCCGGATCGAAGCCCATGTCCACCACGAAATTGCGCAGCAGGGTGATCTGCTGGCCCTGTTCCACACCCTTCAGGGAGGTGAGGACGGCGGAGGCGTTGGCCGAAAGCTGATAGTCCTCCGGAATCGGCGCCACCTGGCCGGCAGCCATCCACTCACCGAGCTGATACCAGAAGCCCAGCTTGATGTTCACGGACCAGGTCGCGTAGGTCCGTCCGATCTCCGTGTCGGTGCGATTAGCCAGATCACACATCACCTGGCTCTGCTCCAGGAAGCTCATCGCCTTGATGTCGTTGAGGATCCGCTCCGCAAACTGCATCCGGGCGGCGGCGGGGGCGGCCACCGTGATCGTTGTGCCCATCTCGAGGTAGGCGTACCAAATCAGGGCGAGCTGGTCTTCTGCGCTGAGCAGCGCGAAGCGTGCCGTGATCGCAGGCACCACATCAGCAGAACGGGTCTCCGGGAAAATCTGGGCAGCTTTTTCAAGCGTGAACATGCCGAGCAATCCCGATGTAAAGGAATATTGCGAACTGTAGGCGGTGGCTCGCGCGTTTTGGCTCCGGCGTTGTATCAGCTGTGCTTGTGGCGCCGTTTTGCCGCTTCCAGCCCCCCGGTCACGGCGGAGCCAGGCTGAGAGCAACCAGGTGAGCCGATGAAGCTGCTTCCTTCTCTTGCTGCGGGCTTTGCCGCCCTCTGCATCAGCTGCGGCGTGGCCTACCGGGCCATTGGCGTACGGGTCGATGAGCAGGGCGTCCTGCGTGAAGCGTTTGCACTCATCCCCCTTGGCTACCTGAGCGGGACGGCGGCACTCGTGACCGGAACAGCCGCACTGATCACAGGCCAGAAGCGCAGACGGAACGAGGAGCCCTGAAGCTCAATGGCGTCCCGGCCGCCCAAACAATCCAGGCTGCTCCTGAGCAGGCCCGAAGGCAATGCGTGTAATGGCTGATTGCCCCGCTGCACGGGCGGCGCGAGTCTGTGCGCACAACCCAAGGAGGCGCCCTGATGGACGACACGCCACCGCGCTACCAGCCAGAAGCACGCTGACTGCAGGCCCCTGCTCCAACAGTCTTTACCCAACCGTGGGCGGGTCGTTCAGCCGGGCAAAAAGAGCCATGGCACCTAGTGCCAGCTCGACCTGTGCGCCTGACTGATCGACACTCCATCTGCACCGCCACAGGTGCCCCAGGAGAAGCCACTGCCCCACACCTGGAATGCTTGGCCCCAGGCGCCAACGCCAGCAGCTTCGACCACCGAAAGCCATTGGAATGTTGATTCACCTCTGACCCCCGGGCACAGCCGCCCGGGGGTTTTTTGATGGCTCAGGCCTCAGGCGGCGGTTGGCTGATCAAGGTTCCAGCACTGGGAACCCTGCGGCGTGAAGACGCAAAGGGTGCTGAGCTCATCGCCTCTGACCCGGTAGGTATTGCCGTCCGCTTGGCTCTTGAGCCTGGCCTGAAGCT
>JBMSIW010000154.1:0-3272 GCA_049418265.1 Vulcanococcus sp. | reverse complement strand
GCAGGTTCTGGGTGCCGTCGTCGAGGGAGGCAGGGCCGCGCAGGATCTTCTCCAGGCTGCCGGTGGTGCCCACCTTGATGCGCGTGCCGCGGGGCAGCACGGGGCTGGGGGTGGCCATGCCCCAGTGGAATCCGCGGCCCGGTGCTTCGGCGGCACGGGCGATGGGGGAACCGATCATCACGGCGTCGGCGCCGCAGGCGAGGCACTTGCAGATGTCACCACCGGTGACGATGCCGCCGTCGGCCACGATCGGCACATAGCGACCGCTCTCGGCCATGTAGTCATCGCGCGCTGCGGCGCAGTCGGCCACTGAGGTGGCCTGGGGGATGCCGATCCCCAGCACGCCGCGGCTGGTGCAGGCGGCGCCAGGGCCGATGCCCACCATGACGCCGGCGGCACCGGCGCGCATGAGCTTGATCGCGACGTCGTAGGTGACGCAGTTGCCGATGATCACCGGCACACCGAAATCGCGGCAGAGCGCTTCGAGGTCCAGGCTTTCCTGACCTTCGGGGCCCACGTGCTCAGTGCTGACCACCGTGGCCTGCACGAAGAACAGGTCAGCGCCGGCTTCGGCGATGGCCTTGCCGAACTTCAGGGCGGCAACCGGGGTCGCGCTCACCGCGGCGATGCCGCCACGCTCCTTGATCTCAGCGATGCGCTTGCGAATCAGGTCTTCGCGCACCGGCTGGCTGTAGAGCTCCTGCATCAAGGGCACGAACTCGTCTTTGCCCACCGAAGCGATGCGATCGAGGGCGGGGTTGGGGTCGTCGTAACGACACTGGACACCCTCCAGGTTCAGCACGCCCAGGGCGCCCTGCTTGGCCAGCTCGACGCACATGCCCACGTCAACCACGCCATCCATGGCGCTGGCGATGATCGGGATCTCACGGGTGATGCCACCCAGGGTCCAGCTGCTGTCAGTCACCGCCGGATCCACCGTGCGACCGCCCGGCACCAGGGCGATTTCGTCAATGCCGTAGGCGCGGCGCACAGTACGGGAACGGCCGAGCTGAATGTCCACCTGAGACTTTCTGATGCAATCGAGCCAAGCTATCAACCGGCCGGTTGACGGCTGGGCTGGCTGAAGTGCCTCAGCGTTTGCCGCGGAAGCTGCTCCAGCGCTGCTTCAGAGAGCCCATGACTTGCTGGCGATCGTCGCTGCGCACCAGGCGGGTCAGGCTGAAGCGCACCACGGCGAAGACGCCAGCCAGCTCCAGGAGACCCGGCAGCAGCGGGATGCTCTCGAGAACCCCAAGCAGAGCGGAGTAGATCCGCAGCACCAGCAGTACCGCAATCAGACCGGCGCCCCAGGTGATCGGGGTGCGGGCTGCTTGCCATTGCTGTTGGAGTTGGCCGCTGCCGATCCAATCCTTGAGTTTCTGGACGAGCAGATCCCACTCACCGCCTTCACTGCTCTCCTCGCTGCTGGGGGCCGTGAGGGTCGCCGGGACCTCGGTGGTGCTGGCCACGCTGGGGACGGTGGCTGCAGTTTCGGCAGCTGGTTCTTCTGGGGTGGCCTCTGCCACGGTTTCTGCAATCACCTCAGCTGTCGTCACCTCTTCGGTGACCTCTTCAGAGACCTCTTCAGAGATCTCTTCCACGACCTCTTCGACAGCCTCAGCGGGAGCGCTGCTGTCAGGGCTGTCGTTGGCTGCGCTGAGATCGGCGGCGGGCTGCTGCTCGGCATCCGGCTTGGGGGCAGGAGCATCAGCCATGGGTTTGCAGGAAAAAACTGAAAGGTGGAGCTTACGGCCGTTTTTGACCGAGCGCAGGCCCTCAGGGGCGTTCGTTCAGCCCCCGCGGGCTGCTGCGTTTCGGTAGCGGCGCCAGGGGCATTCGCAGTGGAAAGGTGCCCTTGCGGAGCTGTGTACAGAGTTCGAGGGCCAGTTCGGCGGCGAGTCGTGGACTGTGGGCTGGGGCTGCATGCAGGCGGTGCTCACCCCAGCGGATCGATCCGCGGGCTAGATCGGCGTAACTGACGCTGGTGGGACTGGGCCTGACGCGCCGGGGTACGCCGTAATCGATCAGTGGTGCTTCCAGATCGCTGGCGCTCACCGCAAGTTGCTGGGCTTGCTCCAAGCCCAGCAGCAGGACGGGAGCGGCGATGGCCACCAGCAGCCCCGTGCTGCCATCGGGGAGTCGGGTGGCGCGCAGCCACTGCGGTTTGAGGCCGTGGAGATCGACCTCCAGGGCGCAGCAGGCGCCCGGACTGAGGGCGTGCCCCAAGGCAGAGCGCTTGGGGTGGGGTTGATGCCCGCTACCGGGGCCACTGACGATGCCCAGGGCCCCGGCGATCAGGACGGGCGAGCCCAGCCCCAGCTGATGGAGCCCTGGCATCGAGAGACCGATGCTGCCGGGACCCGGTGAGCTGATCAAGGCACTGCTCCATGGGCCGAGCACCGGCCCCCAGGGGGTTGGCGTGATGCCTTCGCGGCTGCTGAAGGCCACGACGCCGTTTTCGCTGATGGCTCGATGCAGCAGCAGCCGTCCGGCCGCGATCTGATCGAGGCGCAATTCGGTTTCAAGCTCCAGCTTGGGTTGCTGCCGCGAGGGATTGCCGCTCAGCACCAGGGGTAAGGCCTGGCCGGCCAGGAGATCGGCCAAGGCGGTGGCTCCGCCCTGGTTGATCGGCACCACGAGATCGGTGTTGCCATGGCCGCCGCTGCCCTCGGCACGGCCCAGGCGGAACTGGCGAATGCGAATCGGTGGGTCGCTGGGGCCCAGGTGCAGGATCAAGGTCGCCTGTTGGGTCAGGCAGGCCTCGCTGGCCACAACCACATGGGTGTGCTCGAAGGCGTGCTCCAGGCCATGGCTGCCAGCGAGCTCGCGAAACTCCGCGGCGGTGCGCACCTGAAGGTCGCCTTGGCCTTGCAGCTGCTGCAGGTCGAACTCACTCCGGTTGGGTTGTTTCCCGCGGGAGGAGGACACAGGCGCAACTACCGATAAAATGAGTTCTAATCAAAGCTGTCACGAATGGCGGATCCAACCGAACCCCGTGAATTGCCTGCGGGGGACGGAGAAGGACCTGGCGGATCCGACGGCCGAATTATTCAGGCTGATCTACGCAACGAGATGTCGCGCTCCTATCTGGAGTACGCGATGAGCGTGATCGTGGGCCGGGCTTTGCCCGACGCCCGCGATGGTCTCAAGCCGGTGCATCGCCGCATCCTTTATGCGATGTACGAACTGGGGCTGACCAGCGATCGCCCCTACCGCAAGTGCGCCCGTGTGGTGGGTGAGGTGCTCGGTAAGTACCACCCCCACGGCGACAC
>JBMSIW010000153.1:0-3279 GCA_049418265.1 Vulcanococcus sp. | reverse complement strand
GTGGTGTGGCCGCCAAGCAGCTCGAGGAGCTGCACGTGGCCAGCACCTGGGTCGAAGACGAGGAGTGAACCCGAACAGAAACCCTCGGTTTTGACTCACGTCTCATTTGAGACCCGAGTCTTGGTAGTGGCATCTGCCATCGGCCTATGGCCAAGGGTCCTCCCCGTCCAGCCTCCAGCTCTGCCAGCCGGCGCAGCAGCAGTGATCTGGTGCGCCTCTACCTGCAGGACATCGGTCGCGTTGACCTGCTGAGCCATGAAGAGGAGCTCACCCTGGCGCGGCTGGTGCAACGCCGGGAAGCGCTGCTCAAGGAGCGGCACCGCTTGGCGCAACACTCCCCAGCGGTCCAGCAACTCGAAGAGCTGGAGATCAGCCGCCAACGGCTCGCCTCACACCTGGGCCATTGGCCCGGGATTCAGCTCTGGGCCGAGCACAGCCAACGGCCCATCCCAGAGCTGCGCGGCGCGATGCGTCTGGGCCATGAGGCCTGGGCTGAACAGTCCGGCCTGAGCATCAGCGAACTCAAGCAAGCCCTCCATCAAGGGCGGCGGGCCCGCGACCGGATGATCCAGGCCAACCTGCGGCTGGTGGTGGCCGTGGCCAAGAAGTACCAGCAGCGGGGCATGGAACTGCTGGATCTCGTCCAGGAGGGCACCCTCGGCCTGGAGCGGGCCGTGGAGAAATACGACCCGACCCGCGGATTCCGCTTCAGCACCTACGCCTATTGGTGGATCCGCCAGGGCATCACCCGGGCCATCGCCACCCAGAGCCGCACAATCCGCCTGCCCGTCCACGTCACCGAAAAGCTCAATCGCATCAAGAAGGCCCAACGGCAGATCGCCAGTGAGCACGGCCGACTGGCCTCAGTAGCTGATCTATCCCGTGAACTGGGCCTCAGCGAGGAGGTGATCCGGCTCACCCTGATGCGCGTGCCGCGCTCGGTCTCCCTGGACACCCGGGTGGGCCGCGATCAGGAGACCGAACTGGGCGAACTGCTCGAGGACAGCCACGCGACCCCGGAGCAGGCCCTCACCCGAGCCCAGCTGCACGATGACCTGGAGGCGCTGCTGGAAGAACTCACCAGCCGCGAAGCCGAGGTGATCCGCCTGCGCTTTGGCCTCGAGGACGACACCCCACAAACCCTCTCGCAAATCGGTGAGGACTTGCACCTCTCCCGGGAACGGGTGCGGCAGATCGAAACCCGAGCCCTCCTCAAACTGCGGCAACCCCAGCGCCGCTGCCGCGTGCACGACTACCTGGTGAACCTCGACAGCGACGGCGCACCGAGCTGAGCGTCGCTACAACGAAAACAGCGCCAGGACGAACCATGAGCATCGCGGCACCCCCGATCGACATCGGCATCCCGGCCGAGCAGCGCGCTGAGATCGCGGCAGGCCTGGGCCGAGTGCTGGCCGACAGCACCGTGCTTTACGCCAAGACCCATGGCTTCCATTGGAACGTCACCGGACCGATGTTCAACACGCTCCATCTGATGTTCATGGAGCAGTACACCGAGCTCTGGACCGCCCTGGACGCCATCGCCGAACGCATCCGCGCCCTTGGCCATCCAGCCCCCTTCGGCGGCAGCGCCTACAGCGGCCTCTCCTCCATCCCGGAAACCCAGGGCATCCCCAAAGCGATGGAGATGGTGCACGAACTGGTGCAGGGCCACGAAGCGGTGTCCCGCACGATCCGCAGCGTCTTCAGCGTGGCCGAGGCCGCCAACGACCAACCCACCGCCGACCTGCTCACCCAGCGACTGCAGATTCACGAGAAGACCGCCTGGATGCTCAGGAGCCTCCTGGATCAGTGATCCACGGGCAGCTCAGAAGGGCTGGAACCGGCCGGTAAATTGAAGGGTCGCTTCAGGTGCCATGGCCAAATTCGTCTTTGTGACCGGTGGCGTGGTATCGAGCATCGGCAAAGGGATCGTGGCCGCCAGCCTGGGGCGCCTGCTCAAGAGCCGGGGCTACAGCGTCTCGATCCTGAAGCTGGATCCTTATCTCAACGTGGATCCGGGCACGATGAGCCCGTACCAACACGGTGAGGTGTTCGTCACGGAAGACGGCGCCGAGACCGACCTGGATCTGGGCCACTACGAGCGCTTCACCGACACGGCCATGTCACGCCTGAACAGCGTGACCACCGGCTCGATCTACCAATCGGTGATCAACAAGGAACGCCGCGGCGACTACAACGGCGGCACCGTGCAGGTGATTCCCCACATCACCGGGGAGATCCGTGAGCGCATCCACCGGGTCGCGGCCAACTCGGGCGCCGATGTGGTGATCACGGAAATCGGGGGCACCGTGGGCGACATCGAGTCGCTGCCCTTCCTGGAAGCCATCCGCGAATTCCGCGGTGATGTGGGCCGCCACGACACGGCCTACGTGCACGTCACCCTGCTGCCCTTCATCGGCACCTCCGGCGAACTGAAGACCAAGCCCACCCAGCACTCCGTCAAGGAGCTGCGCTCGATCGGCATCCAACCGGACGTCCTGGTCTGCCGCAGTGACCGCTCCATCAGCGAGGAACTCAAAGCCAAGATCGGCGGCTTCTGCGGCGTTCCCAAGCGCGCCGTGATCCCGGCCCTCGATGCCGACAGCATCTACGCCGTGCCCATCAGCCTCGAGCAGCAGGGTCTCTGCCGCGAGGTCCTGGATCTGCTTGGCCTCACCGACCACGACAGCGACATGGCCCGCTGGGAGCAGATGGTGGCCAAGCTGCGCAACCCCGGAGCGGCGGTCAAGGTCGCGCTGGTGGGCAAGTACGTGCAGCTCAACGACGCCTACCTCTCGGTGGTGGAGGCCCTGCGCCATGCCTGCATCGACCGTGATGCGGCCCTGGATCTGCACTGGATCTGCGCCGAGCAGATCGAAGAGCAGGGCGCCGATGCCCTGCTGCGCGGCATGGATGCCGTGGTGGTGCCCGGTGGTTTCGGCAACCGCGGCGTCGATGGGAAGGTGGCGGCGATCCGCTGGGCCCGCGAGCAGCGGGTGCCCTTCCTGGGCCTGTGCCTCGGCATGCAGTGCGCCGTGATCGAGTGGGCCCGCAACCAAGCCGGCCTCACGGGAGCCACCAGCGCGGAGCTGGATCCCGACACCGCGCACCCCGTCATCCACCTGTTGCCGGAGCAGCAGGACGTGGTCGATCTGGGCGGCACCATGCGTCTCGGCGTCTATCCCTGCCGCGTCGCCCCAGGGACCCTGGCCCACCGGCTCTATGGCGATGAGGTGGTGTACGAGCGCCACCGCCACCGCTACGAGTTCAACAACGCCT
>JBMSIW010000152.1:0-3296 GCA_049418265.1 Vulcanococcus sp. | reverse complement strand
GAGATCGAAGGTCTCGACATCGGTGAGCACGGCATGGAGGCCTATCCCGACTTCGCCTCTGCGAAGTGAGGCCTAACTCCCGAGCCGTCTCCTGACGACCCTGCGATCTGACTCCAAAGCCCGCCATTCGGCGGGCTTTTTTGTGTCTGGACGGCGGGGTCTGCCGGTGGGGGTGCCTGGGCTGTCAGCCTGGATGTCTGAATGATCTGGATCGTTGCCCTGCCCCCGCTGCGGTGCTCGCCTCGTCACGAAGACGCAGCAACGTCCTGCCCGTCTGATCTGCGTGCGCTGTCAGCAGCTGCTTCCGCAATCGGAACAGGTCCCCGTCTGGACGTTCCTGCGCCGCCATGGCTGGGGGGTTCTGGTGCTCTCGTGTCTGCTGCTGCTGCCTGTCCTTCTGACTTCCATGTCGCCTTTGTTGGAGGGGGCCTATCAGGACGAACAATCGGAGTCCGTTGAGCGCCTCCAGAGCGAATAGAGCTTCTCGAGCTCCAGATAGAGCAGCAGCAACAGGCTGACCCCGACGCAGGTCGCCAGATCTTTCGCCGCCAAGGGAGTTGTGCCAAAGAAGCGCGACAGCGCGGGCACATACAGCAGCATCAGTTGCAGACCGGTGGTCACCAGCACCGCCAGCAGCAGCCAGGGGTTGGAGAAGGCCGGCACCCGCAGCAGCGGTTCCTCGCTGCGCGCCGAGAGGGCATGTCCCATCTGCGCCAGGCAGAGGGTGGTGAAGACCATGGTTGGCCAGGGGGCGCCGTGGCGCTCCGCCAGCCACATCAGGCTGATGACGATCAAGGCAAAGACCACACCGACCCGCAGGATGTAGCGACCGAGGCCCCGGGCAAAGATCGATTCCCGAGGCTGCCCCGGTGGGCGCTGCATCAGGCGCGCGTCCCCAGGCTCGAGGGCCAGGGCCAGGGCTGGCAGCCCATCGGTGACCAGATTCATCCAGAGAATTTGCAGGGGAGTCAACGGAACCCCCACCAGGCCCAACAGCGGTGCTGAGGCGATGGTGAGCAGTTCGCCGACGTTGCTGCCGAGGATGTATTTGATGAAGCGGCGGATGTTGGCGTAGACGAGCCGCCCCTCTTCGATCGCATTGACGATCGTGGCGAAGTTGTCATCCAGAAGCACCATGTCCGCGGCTTCCTTGCTGACATCGGTGCCTGTGATGCCCATGGCCACGCCGATGTGGGCCTGTTTGAGGGCTGGGGCATCGTTGACCCCATCACCGGTCATCGCCACCACCTCGCCCTTGGCTTGCAGCGCCCGCACGATCCGCAGCTTTTGCTCCGGCGGAACCCTGGCGTAGAGATCACAGCCCTGAACGGCGTCTTGCAGGGCGCGATCGTCGAGTGCTTCAAGCTCGGCTCCCAGCAGCACCGGGCTTCCCGCGGTGCCGATGCCGATCGCCTCGGCGATGGCTCGCGCGGTGAGGGGATGATCCCCCGTGATCATCACGGGCCGGATGCCGGCGCGGTGGCAGAGCGCCACCGCAGGCAGGACCTCAGGGCGGGGTGGATCCAGCTGTGCCATCAGCCCCAGAAACACCTGCGGATCGTTGGCAGCGGCCGTCCTGCCGGCATGGGGCCGGCAGGAGAAGCCCAGCACCCTGAGGCCCTGGGCGGCCAGGTGCTGGTGTTGCTCCAGCCAGCCCTGCCGCTGCTGCTCCTTCAGGGGACCGACCCCTGTGTCATCGAG
This sequence comes from Vulcanococcus sp., assembly GCA_049418265.1. Lineage (GTDB taxonomy): Bacteria > Cyanobacteriota > Cyanobacteriia > PCC-6307 > Cyanobiaceae > Vulcanococcus. Next base: position 1,595 of record JBMSIW010000152.1, on the reverse strand, counting down.
CCAGCGGTCACAAAGGCTGAGGATGACCTCGGGTGCCCCTTTGCTGAGCTGCAGTTCCTCTGAGCCCAGGGCCGCGGCGCCAAGCGGGCGTTGCAAGCGGCCGCCCGGGTCCTGGATCCAGACCGCCATCCATTGCTCTTCGGCGCTGAAGGGGATCTCGGCGCAGCGGGGGTGGCTGCTGCGGAGGCTGAAGGCATCCAGACCGGCCTTGGCGGCCACCACCAGCAGAGCTCCCTCGGTGGGATCTCCCAGCACGCTCCATCCCTGGTCGGGATGCTCCTGCAGGTCCGCATCGCTGCAGAGCACGCCGGCACTGAGCAACAGCTCCAGGGACCCCGCTGCCAGGGCTCCAGCGCCCTGCAGTTGTCCCCTGGGCTCATAGCCCTGGCCGCTCACGTGGATCTGCGCGCTCCCGGTTCGGATCTCCTGCACCACCTGACGGTTTTGGGTGAGGGTGCCCGTTTTGTCGGAACAGATCACCGTCACCGAGCCCAGGGTTTCGACGGCGGGGAGGCGGCGGATGAGGGCGGAGCGCTGCACCATCCGTTGGGTGCCGATGGCCAGGGTGACCGTGATGACGGCGGGCAGTCCCTCCGGCACGATCGCCACGGCCATGGAGAGGGAGACCTGCAGCAGATCCAGCAGGTTTTGCCCCAGCAGACTTCCCAGCACCAGCACGGCCGCGACCAGGCTGAGGGCCCCTCCCACGAGCACCGCCGCGAGTCCCTGCAGCCGCTCTTGCAGCGGGGTGGGTTCTCCTCCTGCAGCCTCCAGCAGTTGGGCGATCTGGCCGAGCTCGGTGGCCATGCCCGTGGCGATCACCACCGCCACCGCCCGTCCGCGGCTGATGTCGGTGCCCATCCAGAGGCAGTTGCGGCGATCCAGCAGCGGGGTCTTGGCCTCCAGGACCAGTTCGGCCCGTTTGAAGATCGCCTCCGCTTCTCCGGTCAGCGCGCTCTCCTGCACCCCCAGATTCACGGCATACAGCAGGCGGGCATCGGCGGGTACCCGGTCCCCGGCTTCCAGGCGAATGCGATCGCCTGGCACCAGCTGCTCACTGGAGAGCTGCTGCCAGCGTCCATCCCGTTGCACCTGCACCAGCGGTTGGGAGAGGTCTCGCAGCGCCAGTAGGGCCCGTTGCGCCTTGCTCTCCTGCAGAAACCCCAGCAGAGCATTCAGCCCGACGATGACAAGGATGGCGATCGCATCCTTGGGGGGCTGTTGCGTGCGCAGGGCCAGCAGGCCGGCGACGGCGGCCACCGCCAGCAGCATCACCAGCATCACGTTGCTGAATTGATCCAGCAGGATCCGCAGCTGACTGCGCCCCGGCGCCTGCCGCAATCGGTTGGCCCCCTCCCGCTCGAGCCGTCGCTCGGCCTCCGCCTGGCTCAGGCCCTGGTCACTGCTCTCCAGGGCCCTGAGACAGGCCTCAGGGCTCAGGGCATGCCAGGGCCGGGCGGGGCTTGAAGGCAACGGCGCTGCGGATCAGATGAAGTACATGGCCTGAGCGAGCTGCAGCTCATTGCGCTGCCTCAGCAGGGTGGCAAGGCTGATGGCGAGCAGCTGCTGTTCGTGCTGTTGCTGTAACGCTTGCG
>JBMSIW010000151.1:0-3304 GCA_049418265.1 Vulcanococcus sp. | reverse complement strand
AGGGCCGCGAGGGCACGGCCATCGGCTGCTTCGCCGCGCACCCGGCCGATGAAGTGCCCCTCGGCGGCACTCGGGGGATGGCCGTCGCTCAGGAGGTCGCGCTGCCACTGGGCCAGGGCCTCCAACGGCTCGAACGCTGTGGTGTGGAGCGTGATGCGGAGCTGCATGGTCTCGCTCTCAGCCCCCACTGATGGGGGGCAGAAACGCCAGCTCATCGCCGGGATGCAAGGGGGTCTGCGAGTCGGCGAATTGCTGGTTGATGGCGATGCGGACCTGGCTCAAAGGCCCAGGCAGCTCCAGGGCCTCCCAGAGTTGTTGGGGTGTGAGCTGCGGCTCCGAAGCTGGGTTCAAGGGCCAGTGCTGCTCTGCCCAGCCCGCCTGTTCCCTGAGCCCGGCGAACAAGCGAATGCGGATCCCGTTGGCCGTCGCTTCACCCATGGCAGCAACGCTAACGAGAGCTCAGACCTCTCCCTTGCCAGCATGGCGCGCACGTACTTCGCTTCACCTTGAGCCTCGCCATCGCTCTGCTCACGGTTTCCGATACCCGCACCCTCGCCGACGATCGCTCCGGTGATGCCCTGCAGCAGCGGCTCGAAGCTGGCGGCCACCGCCTGGTGGAGCGGCGGATCGTGCCTGATAACCGTTATCAGATCCGTGCCGAGCTGAGCCGCTGGATTGCCGATCCCGCGGTCCAGGTGGTGATCAGCAGCGGAGGGACGGGGCTGACCGGCCGCGACGGCACCCCTGAGGCCGTGGCGCCGTTGCTCGATAAGACGATTGAGGGCTTTGGCGAGCTCTTCCGCGTTCTCTCCTTTGAAACCATTGGTACAAGCACGCTGCAAAGCCGCTGCTTGGCTGGCGTCGCCAATGGCACGGTGATTTTTGTGCTGCCCGGATCGCTCGATGCGGTGGAAACCGCCTGGGATCGGTTGATTTCAGCGCAGCTCGATCCCGCGACGCGCCCCTGCAACCTGGTGCAATTGCTGCCGCGGCTCACGGAGCCGGCGGGATGAGCGCTCTGCGGCGCCTGCATCTGGCGGCACGGCGGGAGCGGCGGCGGGGCCGGCGCTATCAACCGCGCTTTCAGCTCAATCAGATCGGGGTCACCTCCCTGGCAGCTTTGTGCGCTGTGTTGCTGCTGGGGGTCTTGTCCCTCTGGAGCGGCCAGGTGTTGATCGTGGCTCCCCTGGGGGCCTCCTGCGTGCTGCTGTTTGGCTATCCCGCTAGCCCCCTGGCGCAGCCGCGCAACATCGTGCTGGGAAATCTGATCGGCGGCTTGGTTGGGGTGAGCCTGGCGAGCTGCTTTGGCCAGGGACCGGCGGTGTTGGCCTTGGCGGTGGGGCTCACGATCCTGCTGGGGCAGCAGCTGCGCTGCCTGCATCCCCCGGCGGGGGGCATGGCCTTTTTGGCGGTGTACCTCAAGGTGCCGTGGGCCTTCTTGCTGTTTCCGGTGTTCAGCGGTTCGCTGCTGCTGGTGGTGTTGGCCTGGGGTTTCAGCCGCTGGGTGCCCGCGGCCCTGCCCTATCCCCGCCACTGGTTGTGACGACCGGTCTGATCGCAGCGGCCCTGGCGCTGGTGGCGTTTTTGTATGCCTGCGTTGGGCACGCCGGGGCCTCGGGCTACATCGCCGTTCTGGCCCTGGCCGGGTTGCCCGCTGAGCAGATCAAGCCGTTGGCGCTGCTGCTGAACACCCTGGTGGCAAGCGTGGGTTGTTGGAACTTCCTGCGGGCCGGTCACCTTCCCTGGCAGCGCCTTTGGCCGGTGTACGTGCTGGCGATGCCGGCGGCCTTTCTGGGCGGCTGGCTGGCCCTGCCGGCGCTCTGGTTTCGCCGTCTCGTGGGGGTCGTGTTGCTGCTGTCGGCCTGGCGGCTGGGCCGCCGCCTGCAAGATCCCCCCGTGCTGCAGGAGCCAAGCCCGGGCGTGCTCTTGGCGGCCGGCGGGGGCTTGGGCTTGCTGGCCGGTCTGACGGGCACCGGCGGCGGGGTGTTCCTGACGCCGCTGCTCCTGCTCTGCCGCTGGTGCACCACCCGTCAGGCGGCAGCGGTGTCGGTGCTGTTCATCCTGGTCAACTCGCTCGCGGGGCTGGCGGGTTTGGCCTGGGCGAGGGCTTGGCCGGCAGGGGCCTTCGCCAGGCCGGAGCTGCTGCTCTGGTTGGGGGTGGTGCTGCTGGCCGGGGGGCTCGGCTCGCGGCTGGGCAGTCGCCACTGGCCGGTGGCCTGGATCCGCCGTGCCCTGGCGGCCGTGCTGCTGCTGGCGTCGTGGAAATTGCTCGGGCTCTGAGCCTTTCTCAGGGCTTAGCCACCCAGATAGGCCATCTCCGCGTGGGCGGCAGGTCGTGCAGCGGCGGTGGAGCGCTCTTCGCTGTAGCGATCCGCTCGCTCCTGCCAGAGCTGGCCCAGCGTTGCCTGCAGGTCGGCCGGATCGCGGCTGGCCGCCAGTGATGGTTTGAGATCCACGCCACTGCCTGGGGCGGCAAACAGGCAGGTGTAGGCGATGCCATCGGCGGTGACCCGCAGGCGATTGCAATCCCCGCAGAAGGGCTGGCTCACCGACGCCACCATCGCCACGGACCCCTGGCCATCGCCGTAGCGCCAGCGGTTGGCGGTGCTGTGGCCTGCGCGTCCCTGGGGTTCGAGCGGCCAGCGCTCGCTGATGGTGCGCACCATCTCGGCGGCCGTCACCACGTCAGCGGGCTGCCAGCCGTTGCGGTTGCCCACATCCATGTATTCGATCAACCGCAGTTCCAGGCCCCGCTCACGGCAGAGCTGGGCCAGGGGCAGCACCTGCTCGTCGTTGCGGCCCTTCTGGATCACGGCATTGAGCTTCAGCGCTCCTTGGGCTGGATCGAAGCCGGCGTCGCGCGCGTGCTCGATCGCCCTCAGAACCTGTTCCAGGGCCCGTTCTCCGGCGGCTGAATCCGCAAGCCCGGCCATCGCCGCCACGCTTGCGCCGGTGGTGCCATCCAGGCTGAGGGTGAGGCGATCCAGCCCCGCAGCGCGGAGCGCTTCAGCTCGCTGAGCGGTGAGCAGCAGCCCGTTGCTGGTGAGGGCGATGTCCTTCAAACCGTCACGGCGCAGGGGCTGCACGGCTTGAAGCAAGTCAGTCAGCTGCGGATGCAGCAGCGGCTCGCCGCCCGTGAGCCGCAAGCTGTTCACCCCCAGGGCCACGCCGGCTGCGATCACCCGCAGTCGTTGCTCCAGGGTCAGCAGCCCTGGCGGCTCCTCGCCATCCGGGCGGCAGTAGGGGCAAGCCAGGTTGCAGCGGGCCGTGAGCGACAGGCGCAGCACGCCGAGGGGGCGCTGAT
>JBMSIW010000150.1:0-3373 GCA_049418265.1 Vulcanococcus sp. | reverse complement strand
TGGGACTCTCGATGCCCCTGCTGATGCAGGTTCTCACCGACGACGTGTTGATTCGCGGTGATGCCGGCATGCTGGGCAGCCTCAGCATTGGACTGATCCTGGTCTTTGCATTTCGCAGCGCCTTAAATCTCCTGCAGGGCCACATGGTGGGCTACTTCGGTCAGAAGTTGCAACTCCAGATGATCCTGCACTACGGCCAACGGCTTCTCGGTTTGCCGATCAACTACTTCGAAACGCACCGCAGTGGCGAGGTGGTGAGCCGAATCAGTGATATCAGGCATCTAAATAGCCTTTTAAGCGACATCGTTCTTGGCCTGCCAAGCCAGTTCTGCATTGCGATGGTTTCCATCCTGCTGATGTGGACCTACAACGGCTGGCTGACACTGGCTGCTCTGGGGTGTTACCTCGTTGTCCTGATCTGCAATGCCAGCTTTATCCCCGCTCAGGCGCGACTGGCAAAACAGCTGTTGGTGAAGGGGGCTGAGAACCAGGGCTACCTGGTGGAGTTATTTCGCGGCATCTCTGTGCTGAAGTGCAGTGAGGGCACCCCCCAGGCCTGGCAGGAATACCAGAACAATTTTGGCAAGCTGGCCAATGCCTCCTGGACTTCGCTGCGCCTCAATCTCAAGCAGGAAACGGTGACAGCGCTGCTAGGCAGCGTGACCACCGTTGGCCTGCTTTGGTACGGCAGCAGCTTTGTCATCAGCAATCAGCTGAGCATTGGTCAATTGCTCGCCTTCTCCGCCATGGGCGCCAATGTCTTTGGCTTCCTCGCCGCCATCAGTGGCATCAGTCAGGAGGTCTTGAAGGCCGATGTGGTGATCAAGCGCATGAGTGATGTGCTGGAGCGCAAGCCCGAAGCTGCCGAGCACCGAGGCCTGCACCATGTGGAGCTCAAGCCGGATGTCGAGATCCTCTGCGATCAGATCAGCTTTCATCACCCCGGCCGCCGGCCCCTGCTGAACAAGCTCAGCCTGCAGATTCCAGGTGGGGTCACGACGGCTCTGATTGGAGAATCCGGCTGCGGCAAGAGCACGCTCAGCAAGCTGATCGCCGGTCTTCAGAACCCACAGAGCGGCTCCATCCATTACGGGCCTTACAGCTCCAGCGATCTCGATATGGATTGCCTGAGGAGTCAGGTGGTCTTGGTTCCGCAGGACTCGGTGATGTTCAACCGGACCATCTTCGAGAACTTCAGCTTCGCCCACCCCGGGGTCAGCTTCGAGGAGGTCGTTCGTGCCTGTCAGATCAGCCTTGCCGACGATTTCATTCGCGAATTGCCCGAGGGCTATCAGACGGTCATCGGCGAATTCGGTACCAACCTCTCCGGCGGTCAGCGGCAACGGCTGGCCATGGCTCGCGCCTTGATCAACAACCCTCCGGTGTTGATTCTCGACGAGTCAACCTCTGCCTTGGACCCCGTACTGGAGAGCCGTGTTGTCGATCGTCTCTTGGAGTTCCGAAAAGGCAAAACCACCTTGGTGATTAGTCACCGGCCTTCCATGATCCTTCGCGCCGATTGGGTCGTGGTCCTGGAAGCCGGGCGGGTGCGCGAGCAGAACACCCCCCTCGCCCTGCGTGAAACCTTCCACCTCGCTCCCTTCCTGCAAGCGGCATGACCCAGGATTCTTCCCTTTCAAAGCCCGTCAGCGTTCAGCTCACCGTGGTCGGTGCCGATGATTTTCTGCCCCCTCCTGGACACTGGTCGAAGTCCATTGGTCAACGGGTCGCCATCACGTTGGGGGCGGTTGTCCTTGCCTCCTGTCTGTTGCCCTTTGAGCAGACCGTTCGTGCCAGCGGCGTGGTCCGTCCCAGTGGTGACAAGACACTGATTCAAAGCCAGCTCAGTGGACGCATCGCCAAGGTTCTCTTCAAGCCGAACCAAGTCGTTCAACGCGGCCAGGTTCTTGCGGTTCTTGATCAAGCTGAATTGCAGTCAAGGCGTGATCAGAGCCAGCAGGAGTTTGAGCAGCTCAAGCAACAGCACCAGCAAACCCAGAGCCAGCTCCTCGATCTCACGGCCGAGTTGAAGTCGGCCCAAATGCTCAGTGCTGCCCTGGTGGAGTCCAGTCAAGGAGACGTGGAGAAGGCCTCAGCAACCTTGAACCTGGCTAATGACGAGATGCAGCGCTTCAAGGAGCTCGCCGCTGTTGGCGCCGTGCCACGCCTGCTCAGTCAAGAGAAGTCGGCGCGCCACGCCATCGCAGTCAGTGGCATGCGTCAGGCCCAATTGGGTGTTGCCCAACAGCGGGCCCGTTTCCAAGGCGAACAGGCCAAGCTGCATCAGAGCGCCCGCGGCCTCCAGTCCGCTCTTGCAGAGATCAAGCGCCAGCTCGCGGCTGCCAAGGGGCGGTTGTTTGAGGCCGACCGTGCGCTGAGCTACGCCACGATTCGTGCGCCAATGGCCGGTTCGATTGTCAGCACCACGCTGAACCATTCCGGCCAGATCGTCTCCAGTGGCGAGGTGTTGGCTCGCCTCGCGCCGAATAAGGCTCCTCTACAGGTGAAGGTCATGGTCAGCCCTCGGGAGGTCAGCCAAATCAAGGTTGGCCAGCGGGCCTATCTGCGCATCAGCGGCTGTCCCCATTCGGAATTTGGACTGATGCGGGGCACGGTCCAACACATCTCCGCAGACACCATGACTCCGCCGCAGTCCCAGGCCAATGCGCAGGCGCTCTATGAAGTTGGGATCCTCCCCAATGGCAAGGAACTCAAGCAGGGGAATCGCCGCTGTGCCTTAAGGCACGGCATGGACCTGCAGGCGGACGTCATGACAGCCCGCAGCAGTGTCATGGGCTTTCTGTTGAAGAAGCTGCGCCTGGCTACTCAGGGCTAAGCGCCGGACCTAGCGGAGCTCTCGAATCGCCTGCCAGTAGCTGCTGCTGGCAGGAAGCGGCGGGTACTGGTGCCGGCTCAGGGTGCGCTCGATCTCTTCGGTCAGTTGAGGTAGGAGCGCTGATGGCACCGATGGGTAGGCATGGTGTGCAGCGTGGTACGGGAGCCCTCCGAGTACACCGTTCCACCACGGTCCCACCTTGATCGTTCGCGAGCAGTAGAGCTGCTCAAGCACAGCTGAGTCCTTGGGCTGCACCAGTCCCCAGTGCTCAATCAGCCCCCTTAGCTGCAGCAATGCTCCCGTGGTGCGCTCCACCACAATCCAGGAAATCAGGTACTCCAACAGAGCGCCCTGCCAGAGGCTGATGCTGATGAACAGGGCTTGCAGGCCGATCACCCCGGCGGCATCCAGTGGCATGGTTCGGCGCAGCTGCGGACAGGCATCGCGCAGTTCCCATCCCGCTCGATAGGTCTTCAGCATCAGACCCAGTCCAGCCTCGAGCACTGCGGTGCGCCAGATCGGCAGTGGCATTGGCTG
>JBMSIW010000149.1:0-3487 GCA_049418265.1 Vulcanococcus sp. | reverse complement strand
TGCAGACGCTCAATGCCGATGCGCTTGAGGTAGGTCTCCTTGCCCTTCTCGGCGACCTCAACCTCGATCCAACCGTCCTCCGCGATCGGTTCGTCGTATTGCGAGATCTGGTAGTTCTTGGGGAGGTCTGGATAGAAATATTGCTTGCGGTCGAACTTGCTGTGCTCCGCGATGTTGAGGTTGAGGGCCATTGCCGCCTTCACGGCATATTCCAGAACCTTCTGATTGAGCACCGGCAAGGTGCCAGGCAGCCCGCAAACAACAGGGTCAATATGCGTATTGGGATCGTCACCAAAAGCAGTTGAGGCGCTGGTGAAGATCTTGCTATTGGTCCCCAGCTGAACATGGGTCTCCAAGCCGATCACTGCTTCCCAGGCCGCCTCAGCTGCCATGTCCAACTCTCCGTGCGTGCCTCGATCCTATGGAAGAGCCCCGTGGTGGCCGCGTCGGTCAAGCTGAAACACTGAGGCGTGCTCTCAACGCTGCGTGATGGCGGTGCTGATCCTGGGTGGCGGGCTGATGGGACTGGCCCTGGCCCATCAATTGGCCCGCAACGGCCAACGGGTGGAAGTGCTGAGTCGCCGCCGCAGCGAGGCCGCTGGCTTCGTGGCCGCCGGGATGCTGGCCCCCCACGCCGAGGGACTCAGTGGTGATCTGCTGCGCCTCGGGCAGCTCAGCCTGGAGCGCATCCCTGCCTGGGTGGAGCAAATCGAGGCCGACAGCGGCGTCAGCTGCGGCCTGCGCCGCTGCGGCATCGTGGTGCCCTTCGCCTCCAGCGCCGAGCGGGACGTCTATCCCACCGCTCCCTGGGGCCGGGCCCTCAACCGCAGCGAGCTGGAGCGAGAGATCCCCGGCATCGGCCCGGGTTGGCAGGCCGGACTGCTCTTCGAGCAGGACGGTCAAATCGACAACCGCCGTCAGTTGATGCGCGCCCTGGAGCGCTCCTGCGTCGATTTAGGCGTGCGCTTTCAGGAGGGGCTGGAGGTCCTTGAGGTCTGCCAGGAGAACTCCAGACTCCAGGGCGTGCGGGTGCGCAATGCCGAAGGGGACCTGGAAACCCTGAAGGCCGAACAGGCGGTGCTGTGCTGCGGCGCCTGGAGTGGGCAACTCCTGCCGGAACTGCCGATTTATCCGGTCAAAGGGCAGATGCTCTCGCTGCAAGGACCCCGGGAAGCCCTGCCGCGGGTGATCTTTGGACCTGGCACCTACCTGGTCCCCCGCGAGGACGGCCTGCTGGTGGTGGGCGCCACCAGTGAACGGGAGGCCGGTTTCACCGACGGGCTGACCCCCTTTGGTCAGCGGCAACTGCAGGCGGGTATCGCGGCCCTGCTGCCCGAAGCCAAACACTGGCCGCCCATGGAGCGCTGGTGGGGCTTCCGCCCCTGTACCCCTGACGAAGGCCCTCTGCTCGGGGCCAGTGCCATCGAGGGCCTATGGCTGGCGGCCGGCCATCACCGCAATGGCGTCTTGCTGGCCGCCATCACGGCTCAGCTGCTGCGGGGTTGCCTGCTGGCAGAACCCCTCTCGGCGGACGAGCAGTCCTTACTGAGCGCCTTCAGCTACGAGCGCTTCAGCCGTGAGCCCAGGCCCCTGAACGCCTAGATGCGCTGCCAACTGCAGCGTTTTCACGGGCAACGGCGACAGATGAGAAGGAGCGGGGCACCCTGGGGATGACCCTGCAGCAGCCCATGACCTTCAGCAACGGTTTTGAACTGATGGCGTTGCTGACCATGGGTCATTTCCTGGGGGATTTCGGGCTGCAGAGTGACCGGATGGCCCGCGAGAAGTGCCCGGGCTGCAGCAGCACGCTGCCCTGGCAGTGGTGGCTCACCAGCCACGCCGCCATCCATGGCTTTCTGGTGGCCTGGATCACCGGCATCCCCGCCCTGGGCCTGGCGGAATGGGGCGCCCACACCCTGATCGATCTGGGGAAGTGCCAGAACCGCTATCGCCTGGGCGTGGACCAGGCCTTGCACCTGCTTTGCAAGGTGGCCTGGATTGCCCTGATGCCCCAGGCCTGGACCCCATAAAAAAGCCGGGGCGCTCTCGCGGCCCCGGCCTTCCTGATGGTCTGGAGGCTGGCGATCAGCCTTCGACGCGCCAGGTCTGATCAGCGGGGGTCCAGTCGCTCAGCTCGGAAGGCTGGAACCAGAGGCCGATTTCGAACTGGGCGGTTTCGGGGGCGTCGGAACCGTGGATCACGTTGCGGCCGATGTTCACGGCCAGGTCGCCGCGGATGGTGCCGGGCTCAGCCTCGAGGGGCTTGGTGGCGCCGATCAGCTTGCGGGCGCTGGCGATCACGCCGTCGCCTTCCCAGACCATGGCCACCACAGGGCCGGAGGTGATGAAGTCGACCAGGCCAGCAAAGAAGGGGCGCTCGCGGTGCACGCCGTAGTGGCTCTCGGCCAGTTCACGGCTGGGGGTGAGCTGCTTGAGGCCCACCAGCTTGAAGCCCTTGCGCTCGAAGCGGCCGAGGATCTCGCCCACCAGCCCGCGCTGAACACCATCGGGCTTGATGGCAACAAAGGTGCGCTCGGCAGCCATAACAAAAAACGTCGTATCCGGCCCATCGTCTGTGGCCGCCCTACCGCTTGGCAAGCACAACTGCGTCAGCGGGCATCAGTCCTTAGATTTCCGCCATTGCCCCGCTGCCGGTTGATGGTCGCCGCTGAACACACCGGCTGGAGCGTCACGGACAGTGCAGCCCTCTATGGCCTGGATCGCTGGGGCGATCCCTATTTCTCGGTCAATGCCCGGGGTCACATCAGCGTGCAACCCAAGGGTGAGCGCGGCGGCAGCCTGGACCTGCTGGATCTGGTGCAAGGCCTGGAAGGCCGAAACCACACCCTGCCTCTGCTGATTCGCTTCGACGACATCCTTGAAGATCGGCTCGAGCGACTGCATGCCGCCTTCGAGCGGGCGATCGCGCAATACGGCTACGCCGGCCGCTACCAGGGCGTCTTCCCGGTGAAGTGCAACCAGCAGCGCCACGTGGTCGAGGAACTGGTGGCCTGCGGCAAACGCTGGCACTTCGGCCTGGAGGCCGGCAGCAAGGCTGAACTGCTGATCGCCCTCTCCTTAATTGATGACCCGGAAGCCCTGCTGATCTGCAACGGCTACAAGGACCAGCGCTACATCGAGACCGCGATCCTGGCCAGACGCCTCGGACGCCAGCCCGTGGTGGTGATCGAGCAGGCCGATGAGGTGGAACGCATCATTCAGGCCAGCCGGGAGCTGGGGGCCGCACCGTTCATCGGTATTCGCGCCAAGCTCTCCAGCCGCAGCACGGGCCGCTGGGGCAGCTCCGTGGGGGCCAAGGCCAAGTTCGGGCTCTCCATTCCCGACCTGCTGGCGACCGTGGAAGCCCTGCGTCAGGCGGATCTGCTGAACGATCTGAAATTGCTGCACTTCCACGTGGGCAGCCAGATCAATGACATCGCCGTGCTCAAGGACGCCCTGCAGGAGGCCGGGCAGATCTATGTCGAGC
>JBMSIW010000148.1:0-3631 GCA_049418265.1 Vulcanococcus sp. | reverse complement strand
TCGCCCACCAGCACCGCATCGGCGCCGGCGCTCTGCACACGATCGAGATCGTCGCGGCTGAAGAGGCCCGATTCACTCACCAGCAGACAACCCTTGGCACGGATCTGATCGCCGTAGCGCTCCATGAGCTGCTCGGTGGTGGCCAGATCGGTGTGGAACGTGGCGAGATCCCGGTTGTTGATCCCGATCAGCTGCACACCCTCAAGGGCCAGCACCCGCTCCAGCTCCTCGGCGTCGTGGACTTCCACCAGCACCGTCAGACCAAGGGCGCGGGCCACCTTCAGCAGATAGGCCATGTCGGCGTCGGTCAGGATCGCCGCGATCAGCAAGGCAGCATCGGCGCCGGCAGCGCGGGCCTGATACAGCTGATAGGGACTCAGGATGAAGTCCTTGCAGAGCAAGGGCAACTCCACCACCTGCCGCACCTGCACCAGAACCTCAAAGCCGCCCTGGAAGAACTGCTTGTCGGTCAGGACTGAGAGGCAGCTGGCACCACCAGCGGCGTAACCCTGGGCAATCGCGACGGGATCGAAGTCCTCACGAATCACCCCTTTGCTCGGGCTGGCCTTCTTCACCTCGGCGATGACCGCCGGTTTGCGGCAAGCCGCCTTCAACGCCGCGAGAAAATCGCGGGTCGCAGGCAACTCGGACACCTGCTTTTTGAGCTGCTCGAGGCTGACGCGATCGCGGGCAGCCGTGACCTCGCGGTCTTTTTCCCAGACGATCTTCTCGAGGATGTTGCGGGGCTCGCTCTCCTCGTGGGGGATGGCGTACTCCAGGTGCGCCACCTTCACCTTCGGGTTGGGCGGCCGGCGACGAATCTCCATACCCATCAACCTGCCACCGCCATGGCGGCCTGCTTGTAGGCGACTTCCACCACTTCGCTCAAGGTGGGGTGGGTGTGCACCTCATTGGCGAGTTGCTTCACGCTTTGGCGCCGTGCCACCGCGTTGGCGATCTCCTGGATCAGATCAGCGGCATGCAGCCCATAGATATGGGCACCGAGCACTTCACCGGTGGTCTTGTTGAAGAGCAGCTTCATCAGACCGTCGCTCTCCAGCTCCGCCAGGGCCTTGGAGTTGGCCTTGAAGTAGCTGCGAACAGAACCCAGCTCGAAGCCTTGCTTGGCGGCGAGTTCTTTGGCATCGGCTTCGCTCAGACCCACCGAACTGATCTCGGGATGGGTGAACGTTGCCGCCGGGATCGAGCGGTAATCGATCTCGCGCGGGTGGCCCAGGATGTTGTCCACAGCCACCGTGCCCTGGGCAGCGGCCGTGTGGGCCAGCATCATCTTTCCGGTCACATCACCCACCGCCCAGAGGTGAGGCACGGGGGAGCCATTCACCAGCACGCGCATCTGGTCATCCACGGGGATGAAGCCGCGATTCGTCTCGATGCCACAGGCCTCGAGGTTGAGACCCTTGCTGGTGGGGACCCGGCCGGTGGCCACCAGAACGGCATCCACTTCCAGGGTTTCCACCGGCTCCTTGGTGGCCATGTCCACCAGCTCGATCTGGACCGGAGCGCCGGGCTTGATCGACTTGGCCAGAACGCCGGAGCGGGCGTCGATGTCACGGCCGTCAATCAAGTTGCGAGCTGCAATCTTGGCGATGTCGGGATCAAAGGTCGGCATCACCCGATCCAGGGCCTCGATCATCGTCACCTCGCAGCCGAGGGCGGAGTACACATCGGCGAACTCCAGGCCGATGTAACCGCTGCCGATGATCGCGATCCAACGGGGTAGCCATTCCAGGCTCACCGCCTCATCGCTGGTGAACACGGTGCGACCGTCGGTCTCGATACCCGGGGGGACAAAGGGATCGGAACCGGTGGCCAGGATCACGTCCTTGGCGCTCAGAACCCGATCGACGCCGTTGATCTCACGCACACCGACCTTCTGAGCACCCTCCAGGCGTCCGGTGCCGCGGATGATCGTGACCCCGGCGCGCTCCAGGGTTTTGGTGAGGTTGCCGCGAATCGTCGCCACCAGCTGATTGGCGTGATCCGCGATCTTCTGGCGCTCAAAGCGCACCGGAGCGGCATGAATGCCGAAGCCCTTGAGGTGCTCCGCATCGGCCAATTCCCGCACGCGGCCGCTGGCAGCCAACAGTGCCTTGGAGGGCACACAACCGCGGTTGACGCAGGTGCCGCCCATGTCACCGCTCTCGATGATGGCTGTGCGGAGCCCGTGATCGGCAGCGTGCTTGGCCGCGTCGAAGCCGCCATAGCCCGCTCCAATCACGATGACGTCGAAGTCGAAACTGCCGTCGCTCACCTGAGGCTTGCCCAATTGGCGGGCATTCTCTCCTGTCAGCCCCCCGGCGCGCTCCTCTGTTGCTGTCTCCAGCGCTCGAGCAGCAGCGGCGCCGCCGCCACAGCCACGTTCAGGGACTCCACCGCCGCGCTGTGGGGGATGGTGACGCTGTGGGTTGCCAGAGCCGCCAAGCTCGGATGCAGCCCGGACCCCTCGTTACCCAGCAGAAGCACCGTGGGGCAGGTCCAATCGAGATCCCAATAGGGAATCGAGCGACTGGAGTCCACCAGGGTCGCCACCACCTGATGGCCCGCCTGCCGGGCTTGCTCCAGCTGATGCAACAGGCCCTGACGCTCAGCCTCTCGGCGGATGGGCAACGCCAGAGCTGCCCCCGCTGAGGCGCGCAGCACCTTGGGCTGCCACGGATCGGCACCACCCCCCAGCCAGAGCTCGTCGACCCCCGCAGCGAGGGCCGTGCGCAGCAACGTGCCCAAATTGCCCGGATCCTGGAGTTGATCCAGCGCCAGCACCCAAGCGCCCCGTCCCGATGCCGCAGGAAGAGCGGCGCTGGGCAAGGTCAACACCACCCCATCGGGGCTGTCCGTCGTCGCAACCGCCGCCAGCAGCTCGTCGCCCACCGGCTGCAACGGCACCCCCAAGGACGCGAGCAGCTCCGGATGACGCTCCATCCAGGCCGGGGTCGCCAGCACACGCTCCGGACTGAGGCCCAGACGCACCACCTCCTGCAACAGGTGGGTGCCCTCCAGCAGCAGCAGTCCCTGCTCCCGACGGCCTTTGGCCTGATGCAGAGCGCGCAGGCGCCCCACCAGCGGATTGCGCCGGCTGGTGATCAGCTCCATCAGAAGGTTTCGTGGCGCCTGACATGCAGACCGTCGCCCACCACCAACTTCGTGTCATCGAGGTCCAGGCCGCGCACGGCCGCCACCTCACCCTTGAGGCCTTCGGCCTGAAGGTTCTTCATCAGCTCTTTGATCAACACGTCCTCGATGGTCTTTTCATCGAACGCATCTGGGGTCAACGCCTCAAGAAAGCGACCCAACTTGGAGGCCACCACCTCCCGGGCATTGGTGATCTTGAGGACAAGCATCGGCGGATCAACGAGGGGTTGGTGTTCTCCAGCTCCAAGCTGGCAAGAGCTGCTGCATTCAGCAATCGATCATCCATCGATGGCCCAGCAACAAAAAAGCTCCCCTCAGACGAAGGGAGCTTTCAGTGCGGATGGGGAGACTTGAACTCCCACGACATTGCTGCCACTAGTACCTGAAACTAGCGCGTCTACCAATTCCGCCACATCCGCAGGGTGTGGGGCGTCGCTCGCGGCGACCAGCGAAATGTACCCCATCAGGGCGCCGCCCC
>JBMSIW010000147.1:0-3656 GCA_049418265.1 Vulcanococcus sp. | reverse complement strand
TCCACCCAGATGCGGCGCACCTTGAGCTTGCCCATGGCCAGGCTCTGACTGGCGAGCACGTCGCGCACCTGGCTGGTGCCGATGCCAAAGGCGATCGCCCCGAAGGCACCGTGGGTGGAGGTGTGGGAATCGCCGCAGGCCACGGTCATGCCCGGCTGGGTGAGGCCCAGCTCAGGGGCGATCACATGGACGATGCCCTGACGGCCACTGCCGATGCCATGCAGGGTGATGCCGTGCTCGGCGCAGTTGGCCTCGAGCGTGGCCAGCATCTCCTCAGCCAAGGGATCGGCAAAAGGCCGCGCCTGGGAGGTGGTGGGAACGATGTGATCCACCGTGGCCACCGTGCGCTCCGGGTGGCGAACGCTCAGACCCAAGTCCTTGAGACCCGAAAAGGCCTGGGGACTGGTGACCTCGTGGATCAAATGCAGTCCGATGAACAGCTGCGTGGACCCTCCGGGCAGCTGGGAGACCTGATGCAGATCCCAAACCTTGTCGTAAAGGGTGCCGGAGCTCACGGCGATGCCTGCAGCTGAATCGACGAGCCTACTCAGGCCAACTGCAGCCTCAATCGGTTCAGCGCCTCACCGGCGCTGAGGGTTTGGATCCAATCGCGCCCGCGGCTGGCGCTGAAGCGCACCGCCTCACTGCTGCAGCCATGCGGGCCAGCAACCGCTAGATGCACCAGGCCCACAGGCTTCTCGGCGCTGCCTCCGCCGGGGCCAGCCACACCGGTGATAGCCAAAGCCCAATCCGCCCCGGTGCGGCGCCGCACACCCTCGGCCATGGCCTGAGCCACCGGATCACTGACCGCGCCGTGGGTCTCCAGCAACGCCAGCGGCACCTCCAACAGCCCTTGCTTCACGCTGTTGGCATAGGCAATGACGCCACCGAGAAACACATCGGACGCACCGGGCACCGCGGCGAGGGAAGCACCGAGGCCACCACCGGTGCAACTCTCCGCCACGGCCAGGGTTTCGCCGCGCTGGCGCAGCCGCTCCAGCACCACCGATGCCAGGCTTTCGCCATCGCAGCCAAAACAACTGCTGCCGGTGCGCGCGCGAATCTCCGCCTCCACGGGCGCCAGCAACTGCTCAGCCGCGGCTGGGGTTTCTGCTTGCGCTGTGATCCGCAACTTCACCTCCCCAGCGCCCGCATAGGGGGCGACGGTGGGGTTGCTGCCCTCCAGCAGATCGGCCATCTGCTCGGCCAGGGCCGATTCAGAGACGCCCCAGAACTGCAGCATGCGACTGGCAAAGACCCCGGAGGTCAGGCCCGACTGCCGCAGCCAGGGCGCCGCGGTGGCCTGCCACATGGCCCGCATTTCACTGGGCACCCCAGGGAAAGTCATCACCGTGAAGCCGGGTTTTGGGCTCCAGATCACACCGGGCGCGGTTCCCGTGGGATTCGGCAACAACTCAGCGCCCTGGGGAATCAGGGCCTGACGGCGGTTGCTGGGGGCGCAGCTGCGACCACGGGCGGAGAGCTTGGCCTGAATATCGAGCCAAGCCTGAGCGTTTTCCACCAAGGGAGTGCCAAAGGCGGCGGCGAGAGCTTCGGTGGTGAGGTCATCAGGGGTGGGCCCCAGGCCACCGGTCGTGATCAAGAGTTGGCAGCGCTCTGAGGCCGCCTGCACTTCCGCCATCAGGCGCTCGCGGTTGTCGCCCACCACGAGCTGGCGGTGGTGAGGAACACCCAACGCTGCGAGCTGCTCAGCAATCCAGCGGGCGTTGCCGTTGGTGATGTTGCCAAGCAGCAGCTCGGTGCCGATGCACAGAATCTCGGCAGCTGCCATCAGTGGCCCTGCAGATCAGCCTGCGCCTGTTCGCGCTTCAAGCTGCGCCGGCACAGCACAACAACCGCAATCAAGACAGCCGTCGCCAGGCCCAGCCAGAGAAAGCGCAGCTCGGCATTGACAAACACCAAGGCCAAAGCGGCTAGCCACTGGGTGAAGGCGTAGATCAGCACCACCGTGCGGCGATGGCTAAAGCCAGCCCGCAGCAGGCGGTGATGCAGGTGACGGCGATCGGGATAGAAGGGTGAGTGCCCCTGGCTGAGGCGCCCCATGATCACCGCAGACATGTCCGCGAGGGGCAGCGACAGGATCAACAGGGGGAAAAGCAGGCTGACGCTGGTCAGTCCCTTCGCGGGCCCAACAATGCTGATCGCCGCCAGGGCAAAGCCCAGGAAATAGGACCCCCCATCGCCCATGAAGATCCGGGCGGGATTGAAGTTGTGCCGTAGAAAGCCCAGGCAGCTTCCGGCCAACGCCGCCGCCAAAAGGCCGGGTGCCGGCTGGTTGAGGCTGTAGCTCACCGACAGCAAGCCCACAGCGGCGATACCGCTGACCCCTGCCGCCAGGCCATCGAGGCCATCGAGCCAGTTGATCGCATTGGTGATCCCCACCAACCAGATCACGGTGGCCAGGAGGCTCAAGGGATCGGGGAGGGGGATGACCCCTGGCGCCTCTCCAAGCCAGCCGAAGGGGAGATCGATAGCGCCAATCCGCACTCCCTGACTCCAGACCGCCATGGCCACCAGCACCTGTCCGGCCAGACGCGGTAAGGGAGGCAGGGCGAACAGGTCATCGGCCAGGCCGATCACAAAAAAGCAAAGAGCCCCAGCAAGGGTTGTCCAGATCAAGGCATCGCGCTCCGGCGGCAAGGCCACGAAGCCCCCCAGCCACCAGATCAACAGCAAGGCCAGCACGAAACCGGCCACGATGCCCACCCCGCCCAGGCGCACCATGGGGGTGGTGTGCTGCTTACGGGAATCAGGCTGATCCGTCAGCCCGTAGATCAGGCCCAAGCGCCTGACCAGAGGAACGATCAACGCGGTGAGGAGTGCGGCACTTCCGAACGCCAGAGCAGCGGCGAAATCCGGCCGGCTGGAAATCATCAGACGTGCTGCACCAGCGAGGTGAAGAGCCAAATCAGCCCTGATGGCCGAAGCCTAAGCGGCGTTCAAGCAGGCTGCAGCTCCCGGGCATCGGCGTAGAGCGGGAAGCGCTCACACAGCGCTGCCACGCGCTCGCGGCAGCGCTGCTCGATCGCTGCATCCTCGGGGTTGAGCAGACGATCAGCAATCACATCCGCCACCTCACGGAAGGCGGCCTCATCGAAACCGCGGGTGGTGCAGGCGGCGGTGCCCAGGCGCAGACCACTGGTCACGAAGGGCGACTGGGGATCGAAGGGCACCGTGTTCTTGTTGGCGGTGATGTGCACATCGCTCACCAGCAGATCGGCCACCTTGCCGGTCATGCCGATGCCGCGCAGATCGAGCAGCACGAGGTGGTTGTCGGTGCCGCCGCTCACCACATCGATGCCGCGCTCCTGAATGCGGGTGGCCAGAGCCTGGGCGTTGGCCACCACCTGCTGGGCGTAGGTCTTGAAGCTGGGCTGCAGCGCTTCGCCGAAGGCCACCGCCTTCGCGGCGATCACATGCTCCAGGGGGCCACCCTGGCTGCCCGGGAACACCGCCTTGTCGAACTGCTTGGCGAAGTCCGCGTCGCGGCAGAGGATCAGACCACCGCGGGGTCCGCGCAGGGTTTTGTGGGTGGTGGTGGTCACCACATCGCACACGGGCACGGGGTTGGGGTGCACGCCCGCGGCTACCAGGCCGGCGATGTGGGCCATGTCGGCCAGCAGATAGGCACCCAC
>JBMSIW010000146.1:0-3698 GCA_049418265.1 Vulcanococcus sp. | reverse complement strand
CCTGGCTCGTCATCCACCAACAGCAAGCGGGCCGGCGGCTGGGGCGCGGCGGCTTCGGCCTGCTCAGGGGCCTGGGATTCGGGTTCGAGGCTCATCGCTGCAATTTATCGAGGGTTGCCAGGAAGCACCTGTTGCTGCTCGATCAAGGCGCCCGAGTACCCCAGCTGCTTGGCCAGGGCGGCCAAGGACGCCGGGTTCTTGCCAGCCTGCTCGGGATGGCAGGCGGCCCACCAGATCTTGTGATCGAGGCTGTTGGCCTCGGTCACCGGCCCACCGGGGTTGAGCTCCTTGATCAGCAGGCGATTGCCCTGCTTGGTCAGGCGCATCGGCGCCGCCGGCGAGCAGCGCAGGGTGTCAACCGCCAGCTGCACCCCAGTGGGGGATTCAACCCACACCACAATCGTGCGGGCCACCGGGTCATTGGGATCCGGCTTCATGCCATGCACCCCAATCAGATGGCCGCCCTGGATCGTGCTCCATTCGCGCAGCACCACCAGATCCGCAGGGCGCTGCTCACTGGGCTTGTAGAAGACCCCATCGCGCTCCTCCTCGGCCGCCACGGGCGACGGGAACGCCGAGGGCAACGCCAGGGCAGCCGCCAAGGCCAGCGATGGCAGATGACGACCCATGAGCTCGGCGCAGGCGACTTGCTTGCCAGCATGGGCTGACATGGCCCCTGGCGTCATCTACCTGGACCACCACGCCACCACCCCCTGCGAGCGGGAGGTGGTGGAAGCCATGGCGCCCTGGTGGAGTGAGCACTGCGGCAATCCCGCCAGTCGCCTGCACAGGCCGGGGCTGGAGGCGGCAGCGGCCGTGGAGTTGGCCCGCTCCCAGATCGCCCGTGCCCTCGCTGCAGAGCCAGAAGCCTTGGTGTTCTGCAGCGGCGCCACCGAAGCGAACAACCTGGCGATCAAGGGTCTGGCGGAAGCGGAACTGCGCTCAGGAGGAGCGCGGCGGCGCTTGATCTGCCTGAGCACGGAACACCGGGCCGTTCTCGATCCGCTGCGGTATCTGGCGGGTCATGGCTTTGAACTGATCTGCCTGCAGCCCCAAGCCGATGGGCTGGTGGATCTGGAGGTGCTGGAGGGGGCCCTCAGCGACGAGGTCCTGCTGGTGAGCGTCATGGCCGCCAACAACGAAATCGGCGTGCTGCAACCCCTGGGCGCCATCGGGGCGCTCTGCCGGCAGCGGGGCATCCATTTCCACTGCGATGCCGCCCAGGCCGTCGGACACATTCCCTTCCAGCCAGCGGCCCTGGGCATCGACCTGCTGAGCTTCAGCGCCCACAAGTTTTATGGCCCCAAAGGCATCGGAGCCCTACTGGTGCGGCCAGGGATCAAGCTCGCCCCCCAAACCCATGGCGGCAGCCAGGAGCACGGGCTCAGGGCCGGAACCCTGCCGGTGCCCTTGATCGTGGGACTGGCCAAGGCCCTGGAGCTGGCCCTCGCCGATCAAGGGGAGCGCGCTGAGCGACTCGGAGCGCTGCGGGATGTCCTCTGGCAGCGCGCTCAGGCCCTGGGAGGTGTCCTGCGCAATGGCGCCATGACGCCGCGGCTGGCCCACAACCTGAACATCTGCGTCGAGGGCGTGGATGGCACGGCCCTGCATCGCCTGCTGCGGCGCGAGCTGGCGATCAGCAGCGGCTCGGCCTGCTCCAGGGGCGAGCCCTCCCACGTGCTGCAGGCACTCGGTCTCAGCCGGCAGCAGGCGGCCGCCTCGATTCGTTTTGGCCTGGGGCGCAGCACCACTGCAGCGGAGATTGAGCGGGCCGCAGAGCTGCTCAGCGCCTGCATCACGGACTTGCGCCGAGGCTGAGGCTCCCTTGACCTTCAAAAGGTCAAGAAGCGTGGGCAAGCGCTGCCTCGATCGCTACTTTCCGGCCAAACCACTGATTTCCGATGGGATTGCCCACCCCAGGCACGAACAAGCTGTCCGTCCTGCGCGCGATTGAAGACGGCTGGCAAGCCTTTTGCCGCGCTCCCTGGCCCTTCGTGTTCTTCCAGGTGCTGGCCCTGGTGATCATGGCGCCCTTCATCGGCTTGATCACCCATGGCCTGCTGCACCTCGCCATGGGAGCACCTGCCCTGATCCACCCCATTGCCGCGAAGGTCGGCCTGGTGGTGGGCCTGGTGGGTTACATCGTCGTCGCCCTGTGGACTGCAGTGGGACTCACCCGCGGCGCCTGGACCAGCCTGGAGGGACAAAAACCGAGCTTCCGCAGCTTCACCCGTTGGGACCGCCAGGCGAGCGGACGGCTGTTTGGCTCGGTCCTGCTGCTGCTGGTGGTGCTGGCGGTGGTGGGGGCCGTGGCCTGGGGCATCGGCTTTGGCCTGGGCAAGCTCAATGCCGCTCTCTTCATCATTCCCCTGATCGCCTTCGCGATCTTCAAGATCTGGCTGGTCGTGACCCAGCAGTTCCTGGTGCCGATGTCCCTGTTTGGCGTCAAGCGCCCTGTTGAGACCCTTCAGGCCGGCATCGAAGGCGTGGGCCCCAGCTGGTGGACCGTCCTCTGGTTCGTGATCGTTGAGAGCATCGTGGCCGGCGTGGCCTACCTCTTCAACGCCGGTGGTCTGCTGGTGCTCGCGCCGGTGCTGGTCTGCATCAGCACCGCCGCCTATCGCCAGCTGTTCGGCAGCCAGGACCACACCGGCGTGATGAGCAACTAGTCGTGCGCGACTGATTCGGCGTCACGACCTAATCAACTCGGCGGCGCGCCACGCGCCACTTGGCGGAACGGCTGCGAGGGTTGGAGCTCTGCTCCTCCTCCGCGGCCGTTTCTGGTTTACGGGTCACCCGTTGCAAGCGGGGATCGCTGCTGAAGGCGGTTTTGACGCGCCGATCCTCGAGGGAGTGGAAGCTGATCACCCCGAAGAGACCACCTGGCACAAGCCAATCAGGGGCCTGGGCCAGCAACCGATCCAGCACCCCAAGCTCGTCGTTGACCGCGATGCGCAAGGCCTGAAAGGTGCGCGTGGCGGGATGGATGCGGCCCCGGCGCGCCTTCGGGGGATAGCAACCCGCCACCAGATAGGCCAGGGCGTCGGTGCCCTTGAACGGGCCCTGCTCACTGAGGTGCTGCTTGATCTTGCGGGCGATGCGACGGGACAGACGCTCCTCCCCATAGGCGTAAATCACATCGGCCAGCTCCACCTCATCGAGGCGCTCGATCAGCTCAGCCGCGCTCTCCCCCGCCTGGGGATTCATCCGCATGTCCAGCGGGCCGTCGAGACGAAAACTGAAACCCCGCTCGGCCACATCGAGCTGGGGACTGCTCACCCCCAGATCGGCCAACACGGCCAGAGCGGGGGCTGAGGGCTGGTAGGCCGCGAAGTTGGTGGCCACGATCTCCACCCGATCTCCGAAGGGGGCCAGGCGCTCCGCTGCCGCGGCCCGGGCCGTGGGGTCCTGATCCAATCCCACCAAGCGCAGCCGGGGATGGGCCTCCAGGAGCAAGGCACTGTGGCCGCCGCCGCCGAGGGTGCAATCGATCAGGACGGCCTCGCCGAGACGGTCCAGTTCGGCCTCCAGGGGGGCAAAGCTGGCCAACACCTGCTGAGCCAGCACCGGCACATGGTCAAAAGCCTGGGCCAGCGGACGCCAAAGCATTGGTCCCTTCCTTCCTAAGATCCCGCCAGCGAGCCCAACCTCCTCGGCCCCATGACGCAGCTAGAAACGCGCACGGAGCCGATGGTGGT
>JBMSIW010000145.1:0-3797 GCA_049418265.1 Vulcanococcus sp. | reverse complement strand
CCTGAGACCCACCGCCTGAGACCCATGGCTGGACGCCTGCTTCGCGTCCCACTGATGCAGAAGATCGTCGGGGCTTGGCCCTGGTGGTTGCTCTTGTTTGCCCTCTTTGGTGTACGTCTGACCAAAGGGGCTGGCGTCATGGACGCCTATGCCTTGGTGACCCGGCCGTTCTGGCCTGGTCCCGCACAATCGCAATGGTTGCAGGCGGCGCAACGCCTCGATCAGCAGACGCGTCTGCAACTTCTGGATCAGGACAACGCGCGATTACGCGGCTTGGTTCAGCTCGATCGCAACCGCGGCGCGAACATCTCGGCCCCCGTGATCTCGCGGGTCACGGCGGGATGGTGGCAGCAGTTGGAGTTGGGCCGCGGCAGTCTGCAGGGGATCCAGGCCGGATCCGCCGTGATCGCGCCAGGGGGGTTGATCGGCTTGGTGAGCAGCGTCACGCCCACCACCGCCCGGGTCGCCCTGCTCACCAATAGCTCCAGTCGCCTAGGGGTCTGGATCCCTCGGGTCAAGCGTCATGGTCTCTTGGTGGGTCTGGATACGCCCCGCCCACGCCTTGAGTTTTTGGACAAGGACACCGGAGTCCGTCCCGGTGATGTGGTGACGACCTCCCCTGCGAGCACGCTGGTGCCGCCCAACCTCACCGTTGGCGTTGTGCAGAGCGTCGATGAGGAGCTGGTGCCGGCTCCCGATGCCAGTGTTCAGCTCAGTGCACCGATTGACGCGGTGGATTGGGTCCAGGTGGTGCCTCGTTAGCGATGGCTCCGCTGCATCGTCAACGCTTTCCCCTCGCCACCGCTCTGCTGGTGCCGCTGCTGACGTTGGCGTCTCCTTGGTTTTTGTCCCTGGATGGGGTGGGTCCATCCTGGGCCGTGCTCTGGTTGCTCCCCTGGGCGCTGGAGGAGGGACCCGTCTCGGGAGCAATTGCTGGCTTGGCCTTGGGCTTGCTGCTCGATGGCTTGCACATCGGTAGCGTCACGGAGGCTCCGGCCCTGCTGCTGCTCGGTCTCTGGTGGGGTCGCATCGGGCGCCGTGGTTTCCCCATCACCCGCAGCCTCAACCTTGGACTTCTGGCTCTGGTGGGTACTGCCGCTCTGGGGGCCACCCTGCTGCTCCAGGAGAGCCTCGCTGGGACCCTGCCGCCCTCGACCACGGGTCTGCAGCTGCTGTTGACTCAGGCTCTGATCACCGGTGTCCTTGCCCCTTTGATCAGTTCTTTGTTGCTGTTGCGTTGGCGTCAGCTCTCCTGATGAAACGGCTCCAACGGGTCCTGGCCGCTGCCCTGGTTGCGGCTGGGCTAATCGGCTGCAGCCCTGCGCAACGCCTCGGGACCGGTCCCCGTCAGATTCAGTTTTGGACGCTGGATTTGGCACCCAAGTTCAACGACTACCTCAACGGAGTCATTGCCGAATGGGAGCGTCAGAACCCTGGCTATGACGTGGTTTGGACCGACGTCCCCTGGGGGTCGGTGGAGCGCAAGCTGCTGGCCGCGGTCTTCGCCCGCACGGCCCCTGACGTGGTCAACCTGAATCCCTTGTTTGCCGCCAACCTGGCCAGCAAAGGGGGCTTGCAGCCCCTGGAGCCGCTGCTGCCCGAGGGGGCGGCCTCCGCGTATTTGCCCTTGATCTGGCAGGCGGGTCGCAGTGCAGGTCCGGACGGGCAGCTCCAGCAGTTCGCCATCCCCTGGTACCTGACGGCGCGCATCACCTTGGCGAACGGCGACTTGCTGCGCCGGGCTGGTTACCAAGCCCCCCCTCGCACCTGGGCGGAGGTCCCCGCCTATGCGGAGGCCGTCAAACGCCGCACCGGTCGTTACGCGCTCTTTGTCACGGCGGTGCCCGACGACTCGGCGGAACTGCTGGAGTCCTTGGTGCAGATGGGGGTCACCCTGCTGGCCCCGGATCAGCGCGCGGCCTTCAACACTCCCGAGGGCCGGCGGGCCTTTGCCTTCTGGAGCGATCTGTATCGCCGCGGTCTTTTGCCCCGCGAGGTGGTCAGCCAGGGATACCGGCGCGCGATCGAGTTGTTTCAGAGCGGTGAGCTGGCCCAGGTGGGCAGCGGGGCGGAGTTCCTGCGCAGCATCCAGACCAATGCGCCTCAGGTGGCTGCCGTGACCAGGCCCTATCCCCCTCTGACGGGCTCCAACGGCGAGGCCAATGTGGCGGTGATGACCCTGGCAATTCCTCGTCAAAGCAGGGTTGCTGAGCCAGCGACCCGCTTCGCGCTGTACCTGACCAACGCGGCTAATCAGGTTCGCTTCGCCGAGCAGGCGCGCGTTCTGCCCTCTTCCCGTGATGCCTTGGCTCAGGTGCAGGCCCGCTTGCAAGCTGATCCGCCACCCACCCAGCCCGAGCGGCTGGTGCAGCAAGCGCGTCTGCTGTCTGCGCAGACCCTTGGCTCAGCCAGGGTTTTGGTGCCGGCCAGCCCTGGGGTCAAGCGGCTGCAGGCGATCCTCTACACCCAGCTTCAGCGGGCCATGCTCGGCCAGATCAGTAGTGATGCGGCCTTGGCGGAGGCGGAGCGGCAGTGGAACGCCTACGCGAGCGGCCGTTGGCCCAGCCAGACCCCGCGGGACCGGTAGAAATCCTTAAGAGTGACTGCCCATAAGCCTGGTTTCCGCCAAAAGGCTATCGGGGGCCTGGGTCTGAGAGGTATCGTTGCGCTTCTTCATCGTCTGTAGCGCGCATGCCCCTCGACGAGCAGCACCGCCAGGGTGATGCCTCAGGGGATGCCCCCGTTGCAGACGGCACCTCTGAAAATCGAGCCACCCTGCTGGTCGTCGATGACGAGCCTGCGGTACGCCGCGTCCTCGTGATGCGCCTCCAGTTGGCTGGCTATCGGGTCATCTGCGCCGAGGACGGCGAGGAGGCTCTGGCCCTTTTCCACAAAGAGCAACCCGATCTGGTGGTGCTCGATGTGATGCTCCCCAAGCTGGACGGCTTCGCGGTGTGCCGCCGGCTGCGAGCGGAATCCTGCGTCCCGATCATCTTCCTGTCGGCTCTCGATGCCATCGCCGAACGGGTGGCTGGCCTCGATCTCGGCGCCGACGACTATCTGCCCAAGCCCTTCAGCCCTAAGGAGCTAGAGGCGCGCATTGCCACGATCCTGCGCCGGGTGGGCCGCGGTTCCGCCAGCAGTGAGCCTCGGGATGTTCCCGCTGGCCAGGGCGTGCTTCGCGTCGGCGATCTGGTGGTGGATACCAACCGCCGTCAGGTGACCCGTGATGGTGAACGCATTGGTCTGACCTACACCGAATTCAGCCTGCTGGAACTGCTCTTCCGCGAGCCCGGCCGTGTGGTGCCGCGGGCCGAAATCCTCGAGCAGCTCTGGGGTTACCCGCCGCGGCGGGCCGCGGACCTCCGGGTGGTGGATGTGTACGTCGCGCGTCTGCGCGGAAAGCTGGAGCCAGATCCCCGCAACCCTGAGTTGATCCTCACGGTGCGCGGCACGGGTTACGC
The DNA here is from genome assembly GCA_049418265.1 of Vulcanococcus sp. Lineage (GTDB taxonomy): Bacteria > Cyanobacteriota > Cyanobacteriia > PCC-6307 > Cyanobiaceae > Vulcanococcus. The sequence goes on along the minus strand of JBMSIW010000145.1, from coordinate 333 downwards.
CTCCCAGCGCATGGGTGAAACCAGCAGCGTTCCTGCCGCCAGCTGAACCGCGTTCCTGCAGGATGGCGGGACGCTGAGTTGATCGGGTCCCTTGTCTGAGCTGCGCGAGACACGCCTCGAGAAAGGCAAGGCCCTGGCGGAGTTAGGCCAAGGTCCCTACGCGCTCAGGTTTGAACCCAGCCATCGCACCGCTGAGCTGCAGGCTGCCCACACCGATCTCGCCAATGGCGAGGAGCGTGACGTCGCGGTCGCGGTCGCCGGCCGGGTGATGACCCGCCGGGTGATGGGCAAGCTCGCCTTCTTCACCCTGGCCGATGAAACCGGCCCGATTCA
>JBMSIW010000144.1:0-3851 GCA_049418265.1 Vulcanococcus sp. | reverse complement strand
CGATCGTCATGAGAGCGGCTTCATGAAGCGTTACACGCGCACTGTACGGGGAACCCACCCATCGCGGAGGGTTTCGATCCGCATTCGCGGCTCCAGGCCAGGTCAGATGAGTAGAAGTACCCACCGAAACGGCAATGGGAGGACTGGTTCGCCAGAGTGGGCTCTGGCCGTTACCGCAGACCTGTGTTCGTCGTTGAGCTCTCCCTGAAGCTGAGCCCCATGCCCGTGGCCGTGCAGCGCAAAGAGCAGGGCGCCGCCGAGGCCCTCTACAACCAGATCAAACAGGCCATGGAATCCGGCCAGCCTCGCCTGCTGGAACTGCACTGCGAAAAAGAGGAGACCAAGCGGATCTCGCTGCTGAGCAGCGAAGTTGTGGCCGTGCAGACCTACGAGAAATCAAGCATCGGTGGCGGCAGCAAGCGCCCCGGCTTCAGCTTCGATGGCTGATCAGCCTTGCCTGGTGGCCGAGCAGCTGGGATTTTCCTGGCCGACCGGCCACTCAGCCCTCAACCACTGCAGCTTCTCCATCCCCCAGGGAGGTCTGTGGATGCTGGTGGGCGGCAATGGCAGCGGCAAAAGCACCCTGCTGCGCCTGATCGCCGGCCTGCTGGAGCCAAGCCGCGGCCGCCTGCAGCGTCACCTCAAACCAGCCCTGGTCTTTCAGAACCCTGACCATCAGCTGCTGCTGCCCAGCTGCGGCAGCGACATCGAACTGTCCCTGCCGGCCCATCTGAGCCGACCCGCCCGGCTGGAACTGGTGGAGCATGTCTTGAGCCAGGTGGGCCTGGAGGGCTTCCGCCAGCGCCCGATCCACAGCCTCAGCGGCGGACAGAAACAACGCCTCGCCATCGCCGGGGCTCTGGCTAGCCAGGCCGAACTCCTGCTGCTCGATGAACCCACGGCCCTGCTGGATGAGAACAGCCAAGGGGAGGTGCTCACACTGATTCGAGCGCTCAGCCAGGACCAGGACCGACCGATCACCGCGCTCTGGGTCACCCACCGGCTGGAGGAATTGCAGTGGTGCGACGGCGCCGCCCTGATGGAGCGCGGCAGCATCGGCCCGTGGCAGAGCGGTGCAACCCTGCAGGCCAAGCTCAGCCCCCTTGCGACGAGGAAGGGCTGAAAGGTATGGTCTTCGGGTCCCGGAAGGGACCATTCCTCGGTAGCTCAGCGGTAGAGCGGTCGACTGTTAATCGATTGGTCGCAGGTTCGAATCCCGCCCGGGGAGCTTTCTTCTTCAACCCAGCCTGACGGCTGGGTTTTTTTCTGCCCATCGCTCGGGGCAAAGTCGCGACGCCTCACAGCAAGTCGCCCTGAATTGCAACAGCACCGCCGAAAGAAAACCTGAAGATTTACGCCGCGGAAAACAGGGCGCAGAGGCGAGATCTCTTTCAAGGCAAGGACTCTCGATCAAGGCTCAGCAGATCTGCCCCCGGCGCTTGTTGTGCAGAAGCTCAAAAAGGCAAGGAGAATGCCAGCGGTGAACCTTGGCCTTCACTACACACGCCGCCCCGTCAACCCAGGAGCCAGACATGAAGCCCTGCATCCTGCTGATTGAAGACGACGGCGACATGCGTGAGCTTGTGGCCGGTCACCTCGAGCACAGCGGCTTTGATGTGCAGCGCGCTGAAGACGGCATCAAGGGGCAAGCCCTGGCGCTTCAGTACACGCCTGATCTGGTGCTGCTCGATCTGATGCTTCCCAAGGTGGATGGCCTGACCCTCTGCCAGAGGCTGCGCCGCGACGAGCGCACCTCCAACATTCCCGTGCTCATGCTCACGGCCCTGGGCAGCACCAAAGACAAGGTCAGCGGCTTCAACTCAGGTGCCGATGACTACCTGGCCAAACCCTTTGACCTCGAAGAGCTCCTGGTTCGGATCAAGGCCCTGCTGCGCCGCTCGGACCGCGCTCCCCTGTCCACCAAACACAACGAGATCCTCAGCTACGGCTGCCTGACCCTCGTGCCGGAGCGCTTTGAGGCGATCTGGTTCGATGAGCCGGTCCGGCTCACCCACCTGGAATTTGAGCTGCTCCACTGCCTGCTGCAGCGCCATGGCCAAACCGTGGCCCCCTCGCTGATCTTGAAAGAGGTCTGGGGATACGAGCCCGACGACGACATCGAGACGATCCGAGTCCATGTCCGTCACCTGCGCACCAAGCTCGAGCCCGACCCGCGCAAGCCGCGCTTCATCAAGACCGTCTATGGCGCCGGCTACTGCCTGGAATTGCCCAGCGGTGCCCATGAAGAGGAGCTCGGCCGTTTGGTGCAGCAAGCCCGAGACACCCGTCGCACGGCCGCCTAAGCCCTGACCCCCGAGAGCTCCAGCAGCGCCACCTCCCAGGCCAGACGCGGCTGGACGTAGCTGCGCAGCTGCTGCCTCAACTGCTCGAGCCGCCTCAGTGGCGTTGGGTCATGGTGCCGCTGCCAGAGCTGGAGTTGCCACCAATCCAGAAGCCACAACTGCTGCTCCACATCCAGGGCCTCACTGAGGTCCCGCGCCAGCGCCAGGGCATCCATGGGGGATGCCGCACCTGGCGCACTCACCAGAGAGGAGCAGCGTTCCGCCAGACCCTCGGGTAGGGCCTGCCACTGCTGCCGGTGCTCCAACAGCGCTCCGGGGGAACCCGCCGCCAGGGCCAGCAGCTCCGGGGGGTCAGGGGCAGCCGCCGGCGCTGCATGGCCCGCACAGTCCGCAAGGATCTGCTGGAGCAAGGCGGGCTCAAGGCGCGAGAAGGGAATCGACTGGCAGCGCGAGCGAATCGTGCTCAAGAGGCGATCCGGCGCAGCGCTCAGCAGCACTAACAGCCCGCCGCCGGGTTCCTCGAGGGTTTTCAGCAGGGCGTTGGCGGCCCCCTCCGCCATGGCCTCCACCGCCTCCATCACCACGAGGCAGCGGGGGGCCTCCACCGGGCGCCGCGCCAAGAACTGCGAGACCGCCCTCACCTGCTCCAGCCTGAGCTGAGGCGGTGCCTTACGGCTCACACCGGCCTCGAGGGCCTGGGAGGCAGGCACCAGTTGCCCCTTCTCGGAATAGGTGGGTTCAACCCACAGCAGATCGGGATGGTTGCCGTCCTGGAGGCGACGTCTCACCGAAGCTGAGCCATCCACCCCCGCAATCACTCCCTCCAGGAAGCGAAGGGCCGCCAAACGTCGACCCACCCCATCGGGACCGCAGAACAGGTAGGCCGGCGCCAGTCGCTGCTGCTGAAGCGCCGATGTCAGCAGAGCGACAGCCTGGGCTTGTCCCCGCAGATCGCCGAACAACTCAGCCATGGGGCATCAACAGCGATTGCACCGCTTGCTGGACGTCCCGGGAGACCTGATCCGGAGCACGGGAGGCATCGACCGTCACCCAACCGCCCTGCTGTGCCAGAGCAGAAAAGCCTGCGCTGACGCGGGCCAAGAAGGCCTCGCCGCTGGCCTCGATTCGATCAGCAGGGCGATGGCCACGGCGCCTCAGGGACTCCGCCAGGGGCAGGTCCAGATGGATCGTCAGATCGGGCACGAGCCCAGCGGTGGCGATCGCCGCCAACTGCTCAATCAGCGCCAGGGGCAGCCCGCGCCCATAGCCCTGGTACGCCGCCGTCGAGCCGGTGAAGCGATCACTCAGCACCCAATGGCCCTGCTCCAGGGCCGGGGCGATCTTCTGGGCAACATGTTGGGCGCGATCGGCCGCGTAGAGGAGCAATTCCGCCCGGACTTCCGGGGCCGCCTCCCCAGGGGGGTGCAGCAAGAGCTCCCGTAGGGCGCGGCCCAGAGCCGTGCCACCGGGCTCGCGGGTCACCAGCAATTCAGCCCCATCCGGCATCAAGCCGCTCTCGGGCAACCACTGGCGCAGGTGCTCGGTCTG
>JBMSIW010000143.1:0-3856 GCA_049418265.1 Vulcanococcus sp. | reverse complement strand
ACAGCTTGTTGAGCACCGAGCAGCTGGCCGCCAGCCACACCAGGCGGCGATGGGGGCGCAGGCTGCCAAGCAGGCGCTGCAGGGGAGGTGGAGTCGTTGCCATGGACTGCATTCAAGGGCCGCGGCGGAGCGGAGGCTGACTTGTGAAGCTGCTCTGTTTGAACAGATCGGGACTTGCCAGCTGCGTTAGACCAGAACTGTCACCACCTGGAGGTGTTCATGACACGGACAAGAGACTTCCATCGCTTCCATCGCTGGACCGCGAAGCTGCGCCGCCGCAGCCTGCGCAGTGCTCTGCCAGAGCCCCGGGAAGGCGAGCTTCAGCCCACCCATCCGGTCACCGAGGTGCGCTGCCGCGAATGGCAGCACGACCAGCTCAATGACCTGATCGAATTGGACGAGCTGGAAGTCAGCGTCTGAGCTCGGGCCTTCGCAGTTTCTCTGAGGGCCAGAGACTGAAAAATCCCTGAGGGCAGCCAGAGACTGGCCACCCATCAGGGATTTTTTGTTGGGGATGGTCTTGGGCTAGGCCCAGATCACCAGCGGTTGTCGCCGCCGCCGCCGTAGCCGCCGCCACCGCCGTAACCGCCACGGTCACCGCCGCCGCCGCCGCCGCCATAGCCGCCGCCACCGCCGTAGCCGCCGCGATCGCCACCGCGACCGCCGCCACCGCCGTAACCGCCACCGCGATTGCCGCCGCCGCCGCCGCCGTAACCGCCGCGACCGCCGCCGCCACCACCACCGCCTTCACGGGGGGTTGCTTTGTTGACGCGAATCATGCGACCCATCCACTCCACGTTCTGGAGGTCGTCGATCGCCTTTTGCTCGGCTTCATCGTTCGCCATCTCGACGAAGGCGAAACCGCGCTTGCGGCCGGTTTCGCGATCGAGGGGAAGGCTGCACTTGCTGACCTCGCCGTACTGGCTGAAGAGGTCGAGCAGATCCTCTTGTTCAGCTTGGAACGAGAGGTTTCCTACGTAAATGGTCATTCCTGAGACGGAACCTGAAAACTGATTCGTGGATGCTGTGGGGTTCCGTGTGGAGCCTGGAAGCTTTTGGAATCAGAGTCACACTACAGCGCCGCCTGCCCCTGATTCCAGTGCTGCAGCGGCATGATGGGGATGCGCCTCAGGCGCGTGGCGACAGGGCGCTTCAAGGTGAAGACCTCTAAAGCAAGACCGAAGGGATTCCGAAGAATCAGCCTGATCCCCGATTAGCGTCCCATTGTCAGCGAATGAACACCCGCTTTGGGGGATCCCTGATGACGGCACCTGTTCCTTGGAGCTTGGCCTGGAGCGACAACGGAGAGCTGGCGCCCCAGGATCGCTTTGACCTGCTGCAGAGCCTCGTTGTGAGCGAAACCGAAGCGACCCAGAGCGCTCTGGTGGCGGCCGTGGAGCAGTTGAGCGTGGCTGAATTGAGTGTCCTGACAACCCGTGGTGTGACCGGGCTCTGTGCATGAGCCCGGTCTCTTAGACGGATCTCAGGGGCGTACGCGGGTGATCTGCAGTTCGCGATTCAACACTTTCAGCTGCTTGAGGTTCTGGAAGACCTCCTCGGGCATGCCCTTGGGCAGATCCACCAGGCTGTGGGTGTCAAAGATCTGAATCCGGCCAATGCTGCGGCCGTTGAGACCGGATTCGTTCGCAATGGCGCCAACGATGTTCCCCGGCTTGATGCGATCGCGCCAGCCCACCTCCACGCGGAAGCGGTCCATGTGATCTTCCGGGGGACCGGCTTGTTCGCGGGGGCCGCGGCGCGGCTGACCGTTCGCTTGACCGTTGCCCTGGCGGGGGCCGCGATCGCGATCGCTGAAGCGATCACCAAAGCGATCACCGCGGCGCCCATCGCGCAGAGGGGGTTGTTGGCGCAGCCAGCTCTCGTCGTCGTGAACCAGCAGGGGCTGGTCGCCGACGGCCATCTGCAGGGCAGCCAGGGCTAGCTGCTCAGGAGTCGTGGAGCGCTCCTGGGCAACCCGCTGCAGGATCTCCGAGAGCATGGCCTGCTGTTCGCTGGTCTCCTCGGCGCTCAGGGTTTCCAGCTGATTGTTCAGGCGCTCGCGCAGGCGATCCAGGCGGCTCTGATTGATGCTCGCGTTGCTGGGGATTTCCATCGCCTCGATCGGGCGTCCCACGGCCCTCTCCAGGCCGGTGATGAAGCGCCGCTCCCGTGGCGTGACAAACAGGATCGCGTTGCCGGTGCGGCCCGCGCGGCCGGTGCGGCCGATGCGGTGGACGTAGGCCTCGGAATCAAAGGGAATGTCGTAGTTGATGACCAGGCTGATGCGATCCACATCCAGGCCCCGTGCGGCCACATCGGTGGCCACCAGCACATCCACGGTGCCGTTCTTCAGGCGTTCGATGGTGCGCTCGCGCTGGCTCTGGGCCACATCACCGTTGAGCACGGCCACGCCGTAACCCTTCGCTTCCAGTGCCTCGGCCACCGTCACGGTGATGGCCTTGGTGCGGGCAAAGATGATCACGCCCTCTTTGGTCTCAGCCTCCAGCACGCGGCTGAGGGCCTCGAGCTTCATGGGGCCATTGACCGTGATGTAGCGCTGCTGGATGCGGCTGGCATCTGAGCCCTTGGTCTTGATCGTGATCTCGGCAGGACTGTTCAGGTACTGATGCGAGATGCGCCGGATCTCGGACGGCATGGTCGCGGAGAACAGCACGACCTGGCGTTGCTCCGGCAGTTGTCCCAGCACCCACTCGACATCGTCGATGAAGCCCATGCGCAGCATCTCGTCGGCTTCGTCGAGCACCAGGCTGCGCAGGCCTGAGAGGTCCAGGGTGCCCTGGCGCATGTGGTCCATCACCCGGCCGGGGGTGCCCACCACGATCTGAACGCCGCGTTTGAGCTTGTGGATCTGATCGCGGAAATCAGCGCCGCCGTACACGGGCAGAACGCGCAGGTGCGGCATCTTCACCGCATAGCTCTTAAAGGAGTCGGCCACCTGAATGGCCAGTTCCCGGGTGGGGGTGAGCACCAGCACCTGCGGGGTGCGCTGCTGGTCATCGAGGGCCGCCAGCATCGGCAGGGCGAAGGCGGCGGTCTTGCCGGTGCCGGTCTGGGCCTGTCCCACCAGGTCGCGGCCGAGCATCAGCTCGGGGATCGCAGCCTTCTGGATCGGGGAGGGCTCCTTGTAGCCGATGGCCTCTAGGGCCTCGAGTAGTTCAGGGGCGAAGCCAAAAGCTGCAAATCCCTCGGCAGCACTGGCTGTAGTCGTGGTGATTTCGATGCTTTCGCTGACCGTGGTGTCGGCAGTGGCGTCCTGGCTGCTTGCCAGATCGAGCGCACTGAGATCCACAGAGCTGGTGAAGCTCTCGCAGGGGGTATGGGTCACGTGTTGGGCGGGGCCTGAATTCCTTCGTCAACAGGCCGGCAGACACCCAATGAAGAAACTGCCTTGCCCTTCACAAAGGGTGAAGATTCACGATACCACCGCCGCCGCCTGGACCGAAATGCGCTGGTAGTCATCCTCCAGGCGCTCGATGTCGTCCTCGCGCAACTCGGCGCCCCGTTGCACCTCAACGATCACGAGGTCTTCAGCACCGGCGCTGGCCCGGTGAATCGCTCCGCAGGGCACCAGCAGCGTCGTGCCAGCCCGTGCCTCGAGATCTTCACCATCGCAGTGGAGTTGGCCGCAACCACTGACCACGACCCAGTGCTCCAGCCGGTGGCGGTGGCGTTGCAGGCTGATGCGCTCCCCGGCGCGGATGCAGATCCGCTTCACCAGATAGCCGTCTCCTGCGCCCAGGGTCTCGAACCAGCCCCAGGGCCGTTCCACAACGTTGGCCATGGGCTCAGGCTAGGTGCGATCTGGGGTTTGTGCCTCGAGAGTTGTTGTCTCAAG
>JBMSIW010000142.1:0-3879 GCA_049418265.1 Vulcanococcus sp. | reverse complement strand
GCAACAACCTTGGTGAAAGCGTCGAACATGAAGAACTGTGTTCTTGTGCTCAGGAATCTAGGGATCGGGCCGACGCCTCCGCGAGCCAGGGGCCTGTTGCCTACGGTCAGAGCAACGGGCGCGCACCGACATGCAAGAGGTCGTTCAGGCCTATTACGGCCAGGAACTGCAGAGCACAGCTGACCTCAAGACATCGGCCTGCTGCGACGCCGATGCGGTCCCCGACTGGCTGAAACCCCTTCTGGCCCGGGTTCATCCGGAGGTGAGCAGCCGCTACTACGGCTGCGGCCTGGTGTGCCCACCGCTGCTGGAGGGCTGCCGGGTGCTGGATCTGGGCAGTGGCAGCGGCCGCGATGTCTACCTGCTCTCCCAATTGGTGGGGGCCAGCGGTGAGGTGGTGGGGGTGGACATGACCCCGGAGCAGCTGGAGGTGGCACGCCGGCATCAGGCCTTCCATGCCGAGCAGTTCGGCTACGCCAACGTCCGCTTTCTCGAAGGCCGTATCGAGGCGCTGGATGCGCTGGCCCTCGAGCCCGGCAGCTTTGATGTGATCGTGAGCAACTGCGTGCTCAATCTCTCCACGGACAAGCCGGCGGTGCTGCGCGGGGTGCAGCGGCTGCTCAAGAGCGGTGGTGAGTTCTATTTCTCAGATGTCTATGCGGACCGCCGGCTCCCTGAGGCCGTGCAGAGCCATCCGGTGCTCTACGGGGAATGCCTCGGTGGGGCGCTCTATTGGAACGACTTCCTGCGGATCGCCCGCGCGGCGGGTTTCACCGATCCGCGGCTGGTGAGTGATCGCCCCTTGGAGATCACCGAGCCGGCCCTGGCGGCCCTGGTGGGTGAGGCCCGCTTCTATTCGGCCACCTACCGCCTCTTCAACATCCCTGAATTAGAGGACGCCTGCGAGGACCACGGCCAGGCCGTCATCTACCGCGGCACCATTCCCGAAGCTCCCACCCGCTTGGTCTTCGACAAGCACCACAGCATTGAGGCCGGACGGGTCTTCCCGGTTTGCGGCAACACCTACCGGATGCTGCAGCAGACCCGCCTGGCGCCCCACTTTGCCTTCATCGGCGACTTTGATCGCCACTTCGGCCTGTTTGAAGGTTGCGGCAGTGCCCTGCCCTTTGATCCGGTGAGTGGGGCGGCCGCCACCATCGCCGCCAGCGCGGCGGCCAGTTGCTGCTGAACGCTCCCTCAGCCGATCAGCTGAAGAAGCCCTTGCTGTTCAGCCAGAGCCCCAGGGCCAGCATCGGCACGAAGACAGCCCCGGCGATCTGCAGTTTCACCGTGGTTGGGGAGGGGGTTGCCGGCTGGGTGGATTTGGTGGATTTGGTGGATTTGGCCATCAGATCAGCGGGTCAGCGGTGTTCGATCAACTCGGCGGCGCTGTAGCGCACCTTTGTGAGGCTGCCGTATTTGTCCTCGGCGCTGCGATAGCCGCAGGCGCAGACCACGCAGCTCTGGTAGTCATTGCCGTCCAGATTCAAGATCCGGTCGTACTCGGCTGGGTTGAAGCCTTCGATGGCGCAGGTGTCCACCTCCAGCAGGGCCGCGCTGGTCAGCAGGTTCCCCAGGGCGATGTACACCTGATTGGCAGCCCACTGGCCAATGATCTGGCTGCGGGGACCATCGATCAGGTCCACCTGAATCATCTGCCGGTAGCCATCGAGGCTGCTGGCCTCGATGCCGCGGGTCTCGGCGGTGGCGGTGATCAGGCGATCGGCATCGGCGGCGGTGATGACGCGTTTCTTCAGCAGGACCACCAGGTGCGAGCAGTCCGTGATCTGGCTCTGGTTCCAGGAGTGCGGCCGCAGCTGAGCGCGCAGCTCGGGATCCGTGATCACCAGGAACTTCCAGGGCTGCAGGCCATAGGAGGAGGCGGTCAGGACCAGGGATTGCTCCAGGCAGCTCCAGGTCTGCTCGTCGATGCGGCGGTTCGCATCAAAGACCTTGGTGGCGTAGCGCCACTGCAGGGCGTCTAAGAGCTGCTGAGAGGCCAGACCCATCGGGGATTCATGAATCGAGGAGCAGCTTCTCATTGCGGCTGCTGCGTGGAAACGCTGATTGGAGAGCTCAACTGCAACATTCACGACGACAGCTCTTCTGAAGGCGGCGCGAACGTGGGTCCATGCCGATGCGATGTCTGATGAATTCCCGCCAGGTTGAGATTGTTCCCCGAGCCAATTCCCTCTCGGGCTCGCTGTTGTTTTCAGAGCCTCAGGCCAGTGATGAAACACTGATCGCCGAAGTGAGTACGGCCCAGCGCGGTGAGCTCTTCTGCCATCGCTTTCAGACGGATCAATTGTTGGTGCTCAGTGGCAGTTTTGATCTGATCGTCCTGCAGGAGCGCCGCCTGCGCTGCATCACCCTGCGTGATGACGAAGGCACCTGGGTTCGCATTCCCCCCGGCGTTCCCCATGGCGCCATCAACCGTGGCTCCAGGCCTGCGGTGGTGGTGAATGCCGTCCTGCGGCATGGTCCGAGCCATCCACGGGACTATCAGCCACGACCGATTCCCGCGTCCTTGCAACAGGAGTGGATGCGTCTGGCGGCCTAGGGGATTACCAGCTCAGGTTTTGGTAATGCTTCTGGTTGCCGCAGAGCTCCCACCGGCGGAGGCTGGGCAAGGCGGGCTCGCCTTCCGCGGAGGCCTGCTTGAAGGCCCACCATCCCTTGGCGCCCTGGGTGGGCTGCGGCCTGGGTGGATTGGCTTTGAGCTGAAGCGCCATGAACCGTTCTGCTTGTTTTGAACCTATGGATCAGGCCGGCCCTTCTCGTGTAGCAATCACTACCGATGGCCGCCGCGGCCAGTAGTCGGGGCTACGACAGCCGCTCGCTCTGTGCGGCTCAATGGCCCCAGTCACACCCATCTGCATGACTGGCCGCGATGCGCTCTCCGCAGGTTGCACAGCTGCCCAGGTGAAATTGCACTTCTGGATGAACGGCGGCGCCCAAAGCGTCGTGGTTCCAAGCGACCAGGAAGTGCAGCGGCATCGTCTGCTGCTTGCCGAGGGGGCCGTGCTGCTCAAGCGGGAAGAATTGCCGGCCGCGGCTTGAGACAAAAAACCCCGCCAAAGGCGGGGTCGGGGGGTGTGAGGAATGGTGCAACCTAAGCAGGTGACCATTGCCGCCGGCTGAACCAGTGGAGCGCTGGTGGCCGCTGTTCCACCTCGGCGGTACTCCTGCTCTAGCAAGGTCCGCCTGAGTTGACCACAAGGGACTCAACCTCAGTTATTCACCACCAGGCTCTGCACCGGGCTGCGCTTGAGGAGTTGCGCCAGGTTCAGCATGTCGGCCCTGTGAATCAGGCCGATGCAGCCCCCCGTGCCGCTGTTCCAGTTGCGCCCAGCACTGGGATCCAGATGAATGCCAAGCACCCGGCGTCCGGTGGGGAAGAGCGGTTCGATGCCGATCCAGATCGGGCCGAGTTCGCTGGGATCCTGACGGCCGAGGGGCTCGATCGCCCCAATGGCGTACTGACCCTGGGGCAGGGGCGCTTCGCTGCCCATCTGATGACGGTTTGCCCCCTGCCGATCGGCTCGGCCGCTGACGGCCTCGAAATGACGGACCGGTTCTCCCGGGATCTCCACGCGTAGGTCCCAGATCGGATCGCCCGTGCGGCTGAGCCGGCGGTCCGTGCGCTCGAAGCTCAAGCGCACCTCACTGGCCCGTGCCAGCTCCTGCGCTTGTCCCGCCGGGACGGGCAGTGTCGGGAGCGCCAGGGTTGAGAGCGCCAGGGCGCTGAGGGCTGCCCATCTGGGGCTTTGGGCCATGGGTTCCGCCGGCAGAGCTGACGAGACCTAGGCGTGATTTTTTTCCTCCTCAGAACCGAAATCCAGTTCGGCAGTTGACCGTGGCTGGGCTGAAGCGTGGCTG
>JBMSIW010000141.1:0-4073 GCA_049418265.1 Vulcanococcus sp. | reverse complement strand
TGGTCCTGCGAACTGGTTTCGCTCACGACGCGGGGCTAGGGGCGATCAGTCCAGGGTCGCACCGGAGCCCGTGCAGCGGCAGACCCAGGCCTCAAAGCCAGCGCCGCTGAGATCAGCGGCGAGGTCCTGCTGGGCCTGCTGAGCGAGCTCGCGATCAGGGAAGAGGGCAAACAGGCTCGGCCCTGAACCACTCATGGCAACGGCCACGGCTCCATGGGCCCGCCTCAAGAGAGCCAGGCCCGTCCGCACGCTCTCAACCTCCGGCTCCACGACCCCTTGCAGGTCATTGCGGATCTCAGGCAAAGCAGCCTCACCGCCCAAGGCAGCCAGGAGGGGACCCTGGCGCAACACCTGCCGGCGCTGCTCGAACTCAGACTCCTGCGCGAGATAGCCATCGCCGCGCTGCTCGCGGCAGCGCTTGTAGGCCCAGGGGGTGGAGACACTGGCCTCTGGATGCTTGATCAACAGCACCGCCAGAGAAGGGGGTTGCTCGAGCGGCACCGGCTCCAGCACTTCCCCACGGCCAAAGCAGAGCTGGGTGCCGCCGCCGATGCAGAAGGGCATGTCCGAGCCCAGCTCCGCGGCCATCGCCAACAACTGCTGCTGGCTGAAACCCGTTCCCCAAAGGGCATTCAGTCCGACCAAGGCCGCCGCGCCATTGCTGGAGCCCCCCGCCAAACCCGCACCGATGGGGATGCGCTTCTGCAGCTCCATCGACACCCCCAACTCCGGCAGACCGACCCGAGCCTTCAGCAGCTCCGCCGCCTTGACGATCAGGTTGCTGCCGTCAGTGGGGAGATCGCTGCGGTCGACGCGCAATTGGACCAAGCCATCGGCGGTGGGCTTGAGGCTCAGCGTGTCGCAGAGGTCCAGCGTCTGCATCACCATCGCCAGCTCGTGAAAGCCGTCGGGACGCAGGCCGAGCACCTCCAGATGCAGGTTGATCTTGGCGGGGGCGCTGACCAGCAGCTCAGCCATGGGGGAGGGGGCGCTCAAGCGTTCAGCCGATTCAAGCCCGCCGCCAAGCGAACCCAGCGATCCGGCGCGATCTCCTGGGGCCGCTGTTGCAAGCCGACCTCCGCCCCATCGGTCCAGGCCTGCAGGCCATCAGGGGGCACCAATCCCGCCAGGGTGTTGCGCAGCATCTTGCGGCGTGCCGCAAAGCAGCGGCGCAGCAGCATTTCCACGGTTTTGGCCAGGGCCGGATCAAGGCGCTGCTCGGGCGGCAAAGGATCCAGGGCCACCACCTCGCTCATCACCTTCGGCGGCGGCTGGAAACAGCGCGGTGGCACCGGGCAGACGCTGCTGCAACGCGCCAACAACTGCATCCGCACGCTCAGGGCCGAAAAGGCACTGCTGCCAGGGCGAGCACGAATGCGCTCTCCCACCTCCTGCTGCACCAGCAGGACCAAGCGGCGATACGGCTGCTCGACGGGGCGATCGAGTCGACCGACCAGGCGCTCGAGCAACGGCCCAGTGATGTTGTACGGAATGTTGGCCACAACGGCACTCGCCTGGGGCAGTGGAACCGCCAAGACATCGCCTTCGGTGAGTTCAAAGCGCGGGTCTGCTCCAAAGCGCTCCCGCAAACCCACGACCAGATCGCGATCCAACTCCACGGCCCGCACCCCAGCCGCCTCGGAGGCCAGCAACTGCTCAGTCAGCGCACCTCGACCCGGTCCCACCTCCAGCACCGTGTCCTGGGGCCCCAGTTCCGCCGCCTCGAGGATCTGCCGCAACACCGACTGATCCTTCAGCCAGTGCTGACCAAAGCGTTTGCGGGCGCGATGGGCCGCGAAGGACATGAACGACGCAGAGAGGCCACCTCCCACATTGCTCCTTCAGCACCAGGGGAGCCAACGCACCGGCGAGCGATTGGGGGGCAAGGGCACGAGCGCACAAACCCATTCCCAGCGGCAGTTCTGATAGCTGGGATGCTCCTGGAGCCACAGCCCCAGGCTGATGGCCAAGCGCTGGCGTTTGCCGCCGCGCAGGGACGCGGCACCCCAGCCATCAGCGCCTCGGCGCTGCCGCCCTTTGACCTCCACCAACAGGAGGCGATCTGGCTTGTGGAGAAGCAAATCAATCTCACCCCAGCGGCAGGACCAGCGCTGGGCCAAGAGCCGCCAACCCGCTTGCTGCAGCAGGCGTAAGGCCCGTTGCTCGGCCCAAATGCCGGCGCGGATCTGAGGGGTACGCCGCATCGGCGGTGGCCAACTCACCCCTTTGAAGATTCCCCAGAGCTCAGCCGGGAAGCTGACCCCGGAGTTGACGCAGACAGTATTTGCACCCGCCCGTTGTCACCAGATGTCGTTCGGGCGTGATCGAGATCAGACGTACCGGGTGCTGCCGGCAGCGGATCTTGATCGGGGTCTTGAAACTCTTGTAGTGGATCTCGCTGTAGTCGTAGCGCTCACCAAAGCGCGCACGGGCCCGGGCCAAAAACGTCTCTCGATCGATCGGATTCGCCATGGCGCATCTGCGAACGGTGTCGAGGAACTGGGGCGAGATCAGGCTGAGGGTAAAAGAACGCCTCGTCGCCGGCTGTAGCGAGGCATGCCAAGACCAGATGCTGCCTAGGGTTAAGCCACTCCATTGCCGCCACGATGCGCTGCTCGATCTCGCCGCTGATGCGCTCCCTGAGTCGAGGGCTGTGCAGCGCACTGGCCGTCCTGCTGCTCACCCTGTGCCTGCCTCTGCAGTCAGCCCAGGCCGCCATGGACGTCGCCAAGCAGGTGCTGATCGGCCATGACTTCGCCGGCATGGATCTGCGCGGTGCCACCTTCAACCTCACCAACCTGCGGGAGTCCGATTTCCATGGCTCCGACCTCCGCGGCGCCAGCCTGTTTGGGGCCAAGCTCCAGGACGCGAACCTCTCCGGCGCTGACCTGAGCGACGCCACGCTCGATTCAGCCGTGCTCGATGGCACGGATCTGCGCAACGCCGTTCTGGAGAACGCCTTCGCCTTCAACACCCGTTTCAACAACGTGCTGATCGAAGGCGCGGATTTCACCAACGTGCCCTTCCGGGGCGATGTACTTAAAACCCTGTGCGCCAGCGCTAGCGGTACGAACCCCGTGACCGGCCGCAACACCCGCGACACCCTCGAGTGCAGCTGAGGAGATCCACGCCATGAGCTTTGACGCCCGCAGCCTTGAGCGCCTGCAGCAGCTCGGCCGCAGCCTGCCGAAACCCCTGCCCAAGCCTGAAACGGCTCCCGAGGCACAGGCGCCGGCCAGCCAACAACGCCATCGGGTGGAAACGGAGACCGACCCCCAGGCCCTGTTCCGCGAGCTGATGCAGGTCAGCCCCGATGGCAGCGTGCCGCCCCACCTGATGGATCGGCTGCGCCAGGCGGAAGCCGATCAGCAGCGCCAGCGCCAGGCTGAGCAGCGACAGGCCATCCAACGGCAGAGCGCGCAGGGGCCCACCGCTGCATCAGGCCTGCAGCCGCGGGGTGCCAGCAACGAACTGCGTCCCAATCGCCAGCGCCGCTCTCCTGCCAACAGCGAGGAGCTGGAGCTCTACACCGCCTTCCAGCAACTGCTGCTGGAAGGCGACGAAGAGGGCTGATCGATCGCGCCCAACTGTTTGGACTAGGGCTTGAGCACTGTGACCTGCACCGGCTGATCCAACGGCATCACCTTGATCGCACCGCCATCGAGGGGCAGCTGATCGAAGTTGAGACTGCGCAGCCCTGGATTGTCGTAGGTCTGGATGTAATACACCAGGTTCTTTTGATCAGCGGCCACCGTCCACTCGGTGATTTCGTACGTGGTGGTAGAGCCCGCACCCCCAAACGCACCACCCGGGGGCAACAGAATGCTTCCGGGCGGTAGATCAAACTGACCCAGTAGTCGGAAGGCTGTGCCCACCTGCTGCTTTGTGGTGAGGTTGGTGGGAGCGAATTGGCTCAGCATCAGTGCACGGATAAAGCGCGATGTGGAGAGGAAATCACCCGGCAATCCGTGCAATCCGCCGCCGGTGCTCGCCGGCGGAAGCTTCAGGCCATTCACGTTCAGCTCCGCCGGTGGCATCGCGCTGAGATTGGCGTAGTTACCTGCTGCAGCGAG
>JBMSIW010000140.1:0-4116 GCA_049418265.1 Vulcanococcus sp. | reverse complement strand
TAGGCGCGGTGATTGAAGACGTCGTAATCCAGCTCTTCAATCACATCGAGGATGCCTCGATACAAGCGCAGAGAGGCCCAAACCGGCCAACGGGCGTCCGGGGCTAACCAACGTACGCCAGCTTCTGAGCGGGCGAACCAGTCGCGGGCGCGCGCCACTTGAAAACGCATCAGTTCACGCCAACTGTCGTTGAGTGTTCCAGCCAGCAACTCCTCCTCGCTGTAGCCAAAGCGCTGCAGATCTTCGAGGGGCAGGTAGATGCGCCCGCGGCCGCGATCCTCGCCCACATCGCGCAGGATGTTCGTGAGCTGGTTGGCAATGCCAAGGGCGACTGCCGCGTCACTGGTATCCGGGGGATCACTCCAGGGCGCAGAGGTGTAGGCCGGATCGACTCCCATGACCTCTTGGGTCATCAGACCCACCGTGCCTGCCACCCGGTAGCAGTAGAGCTTGAGCTCCTCAAATGTCGCGTAACGGGTGGTGGTCAGATCCATCCGCATGCCCTCGATCATGTCCAGATAGGGCTGCAGCGGCTGGGGATAGCGCTGGATCGTGTCCACCATCACCCGATCGAGACCGTCGCGAACCTCTCCTTGGAACAGAGCGCGGGTGCGCTCTTCCCAGCGATCCAGACGGTCGGCCAACTCAGGGACAGGCCGGCTGAGGGCTTCTGGACTGTCCATCAACTCGTCCGTGCGGCGGCACCAGACATAGATGGCCCAGATGGCCCGGCGCTTGGCCGGCGGCATCAACAGAGTGCCCAGATAAAAGGTCTTGGCCCACTCCGCCGTTTCTTGCCGGCAAGCCTCATAAGCCTCTTCCAGGGAGGGAAGGGTGGATGGATCAGCTGCTGCTCTCACAGCGACCATCAAGCTGCAACAGCCGTTTTCGCTTCAGCCACAGCCTGAGCACACAACTTCCCGCTCAGCACAGCACCTTCCATTGAGGCCAGATAGCGCTGCATCGTGTAATCCCCGGCCAGGAAGAAATTGGGAATCGGCGAGGTCTGATCCGGACGGAGCTGCTGACAACCGGGAACGGTCTTGTACACCGACAGCGGTGTCTTGACGACGATTGACTTGCGCAACTGAGCCTGGTTATCGCCGGTGAAGTGCATCGGGAAGAGGCGCTTCAGCTCCTCCATGGTGGCCGCCACGATCTCCTCGTCACTGCGGCCGATCCAGTCTTTGGCGGGCGCGAACACCAGCTCGAGCATGGAGCGATCGGGGTCTTCGTATTCCTTGCAGGTGTTGCTCATGTCGGCATAGACGCTGAGCAGAGGGCTGCGGCTGAACAGCAGGTGGTCGATCTCGGTCAGCTTGCGATCGAACCAGAGGTGAATGTTGATCACCGGAACGCCATTGAGGCCATCCAGCTTCTTGAAATAGGGCATCTGCTTCCAAGGCTCCGGAAGCAGCAACTTGAAGGGATCCACCGGCAGGGCACTCACGTACGCATCGGCGTGGAGGGTGTAGCCCTCTTTGCCCTTGATGCCTCCAATCCGGAAGCCGCTGACGCTGCCATCGGCATTCAGCTCGATCTCCCGCAGGGGTGAATCGAGGTGCACTTCACCGCCACGCTCGGTGACGTAATCGACGATCGGCTGACAGAGGCGCTGGGGAGGGTTGCCATCGAGGAAGGCCATCTTGGAGCCATCGCTCTCCTGCAAAAAGCGATTCAGTGCCGTGAGAACCACGGTGCTGGAGATCTCATCGGGATCAATGAAGTTCAACGCCTTCGCCATGGCGATGAACACCTCATCGTTGACCCGCTCGGGGATGTTGTGCAGACGCAACCATTCAGTCCAGGAGTACTGGTCGCATTCCTCGACGTACTGCTGCCCCCGCAGCATGGCCGGCACCAGGCCCATGCCAAAGGAAATTTTTTCTGGCCAACTGAGCATGTCGTTGTTGCCCAAGATGGCCGCCACACCATTCAGCGGTGCCGGGATATCGGGGAAGTCGAAACGGCTGTAGGTGCCAGGGGTCTCCTTCTGGTTGAAGATCATCGAGTGGCTCTTCCACTGGAGCCGGTCCTCGATGTTCAGCTCCTTAAAGAGCTGGCGCATATTGCGATAAGCGCCGAAAAAGATATGCAGTCCGGTTTCGTACCAATCCCCGTCTTCGTCTTGCCAGGCCGCCACCTTGCCGCCCAGCACGTCGCGGGCTTCCACCACCACGGGAGTGTGACCGGCGTCGCAGAGGTACTTGGCACAGGCCAGACCGGCCAAGCCAGCACCAGCGATGGCGACGCGCATGGAAAACCCAGAATCAGCACGCAACCTTAAGGCTCCCCAGTCCAGGACCGAGACCCCGAGCCGGCCGGGCCGCTTGACCAGTGGCGGCGGAGCCTTCTTAAAGTCCTGTTGCCGGTCTTCGGGTTTGCCGGTCAGCAGCTTGCTTCGTCATGGCCGACACCCTGATCAAATCGACCACCCGCCACGTGCGCCTCTTCACCGCACGGGTGGAGAACGGTCAGCTGATTGCTGACCCCAACCAGCTCACCCTGGATCTCGATCCTGACAACGAATTCCTGTGGGATCCCGCCAGCCAGGAGGCCGTGCAACAGCGCTTCCAGGAGCTCGTGGCAGCCAACGCCGGCAACGACCTCAACGACTACAACCTGCGCCGGATCGGATCGGAACTGGAAGGCACCATTCGCAGCCTTCTGCAGGCCGGTCAGCTCCGCTACAACCCGGATTGCCGGGTCCTCAACTACTCCATGGGCCTACCCCAGACCCCTGAGCGTCCATGACCCGCTCCCGCTACGGCCGCAGCGACCGGTACCAGGACTCCTACGACGATCGCTACGGGGACCGCTACGGCTACTCCGATGGACCACGGCGAGGCGGTGAGCGTCCTCGGGGCTCCTCACCCGGCGGTGCCAAGGGCGGCGGTCCCAAAGGCGGTGGCGGGGGCAGTGGCGACGGCGGCTTTCAGTTCAACCTGGGCACCCTGGCCGTGCTCGGCGGTGTCCTGGTGGTTGGCATCGGGATCGGGACTGGCATCTCCAGCACCACCCAGGGGGATCAGGGCAACATCGCCAGCTCCCAGCAGCTGGACATGGCCGTGCCTGATCCGGAGTTCTGCCGGCAGTGGGGTGCCAGCGCCTTCGTGATGGACATCGAGCTCTACACGACGATGAACCCCAGCACCAGCTTCGTGACCCAACCGGCCCTCAAACCCGGCTGTGTCATCCGCAGGGAGAACTGGAGCGTCCTGCAAAAAGAAGGAGCCGTCACGGCCGAGCAAATGCGGCAGTGCAAGCAGCGGATGAACACCTTCGCCTACATCGGCTCCGTGAAGGACAAACCGGTTGTGCGCTGCGTCTATCAGACCGACACCAGTGAGAACAAATTCCTCACCAAGGGCGTGGCTGACGACACCGTTGGCATCACCCCTGAGGCCGATCAGTTCTAAGCAGCGGCTCTAAGCCGACGCTCTAGGCCTCAGCCACCTGAGGCTCAGGGTTCGGAATCAAGGGTCGCCGCAGGGGGCTATCGGGGCTCGCGAACACCGGCAGGATCTCCTTGCGGAACGCATCAGCCGCCCGAGAGCAGTAGCGCGCAGGGTGCGTGATCAGCTTCAGCTGCCTGCGTACAGAAAGATCCGCCAGGCTGGGGCGGTGCAGGTTGCCGGCGGCCAGTTCCCGCTCGATCGAGACCACCGGCAAGAAGGCGGCACCGAGGCCACTCTGCACGGCATTTTTGATCGCCTCGAAGGAGTTCAGCTCCATCTCGATCTTCAACCGAGACACATCCAGACCTGATCGAGCCAGCAACTGGTCCACCATTTTTCGGGTGGTGGACTGGGCATCCAGGCAGACAAAACCGAGGCGATAAAGATCGTCCTTGCTCAGCTCCGGCAAGCGCGCCAACGGGTGCTTGGTCGGCAGCACCAGGGCCAACTCATCACTGGCGTAAGGGACCACCTGCAGCAGCTCGTTCAGTTCGCTGGGCAGCTCCCCACCGATGATCGCCAGATCGATCTGACCATTGGCCACACTCCAGCCGGTCCGGCGGGTGCTGTGCACCTGCAGTTGAACGGCGACCTCCGGGTATTTCTGGCGGAACAGGCCGATCATCCGCGGCATCAGATAGGTGCCGGTGGTCTGGCT
>JBMSIW010000139.1:0-4313 GCA_049418265.1 Vulcanococcus sp. | reverse complement strand
TCTGGCGGAACAGGCCGATCATCCGCGGCATCAGATAGGTGCCGGTGGTCTGGCTCGCACCCACCACAAGGGAGCCGCCCTTGAGATTGTGCAGATCATCGAGAGCCCGGCAGGCCTCCTGGCACTGGCTCAAGATCCGGTCGCAGTAGCTCAGCAGCAGGTGGCCGGCCTCGGTCAGCTGCGCCTTGCGCCCGCCCCGGTCAAACAGTGAAACGTTCAGCTGTTTCTCCAGGTTTTGGATCTGGAGACTCACCGCCGGCTGGGTGACGTACAGGCTGTCGGCGGCCTTCTTAAAGCTGCCCTCCGTGGCAATGGCCCGCAGGATGCGCAACTGATCAAGAGTGAACGGCAGATCAGCCATGCAGGGGCGCAGGGGCTCCGCGGGGGATCAAAACTCTAGGTGGACCGTCCAGTGCTGCCCGCCGCTGTTCAGAATCCTGCGAAACCCACGCGATTGCCTGTGTCCAGCGCCAGCGACCTCCACCACAGCAGCTGGGTGATGCTGGCGCTCCTTCTGGGCTTTGCCGTGATTCACAGCGGCGGGGCCTCCCTGCGCTACTGGGGAGCCGAGCGGATCGGTGAACGGGCCTGGCGCCTGCTCTTCGCCGCCGTGAGCATTCCCTCGGCGGTGGTCGTCATCGGCTATTTCCTGGCCCACCGCTACGACGGCCTGCGGCTTTGGAACCTCCAGGACCAGCCCTGGATCATTCCGGTGGTCTGGGTTGGCACGGCCATCAGCTTTCTGTTTCTCTACCCAGCCACCTACAACCTGCTGGAGATCCCGGCGGTGCTGAAGCCCCAGGTGCGGATGTATGCCACCGGCATCATCCGCATCAGCCGCCATCCCCAGGCCATCGGCCAGATCCTCTGGTGCGCCACCCACCTGCTCTGGATCGGCAGCAGCTTCATGGTGGCCACCTGCGCAGGCCTGATTGCCCATCACCTCTTCGCCGTCTGGAACGGCGACCGGCGCCTGGCCAACCGCTTCGGGGCGGCCTTCGAAGAGCTGCGTTCCAGCACGTCGATCATTCCGTTTCAAGCCGTCCTCGATGGCCGCCAGAAACTGGTCTTGGCTGAATTTCTAAGGCCTGCCCAACTGGGGATTGCCATCGCCGTAGGGGTTTTCTGGTGGGCCCATCAGTGGATCGGCCTGGGAGCCACGGCCTTCTCTCGATCAGCACTGGCTCACTGGTTGGGATAAGCCCGCACCGCACTGCCTACACTCGCCCTGACTGCCTCAGCGCCGGATGCCCTCGCCCGCCGAACTCGCCTGGCTGATTCCGGTACTGCCCCTCTTCGGCGCTGCCGTTGTGGGCCTGGGGCTGATCAGTTTCAACAGAACCGTGAACCGGCTGCGAAAACCGGTTGCCCTGTTGCTGATCAGCTGCGTGGGGGCCGCTGCGGTCCTCAGCTACGCCGTGCTGGCGCAACAACTGGCGGGTGCTGGGGCCACTGAAGTCTTGTTCGACTGGGCCAGCGCCGGCGCCTTCACCCTTGAAATGGGCTTCCGCGTGGACGCCCTCGGGGCCGTGATGCTGGCCCTGGTCACCACCATCGCCGTGCTGGTGATGGTCTATTCCGATGGCTACATGGCCCACGACAAGGGCTATGTGCGCTTTTTCACCTACCTGGCCCTGTTCAGCAGCTCGATGCTGGGCCTGGTGATCAGCCCCAACCTCCTGGAGATCTACGTGTTCTGGGAGCTGGTGGGCATGTGCTCCTACCTGCTGGTGGGCTTCTGGTACGACCGCGATGGCGCCGCCAATGCCGCCCAGAAGGCCTTTGTGGTGAACCGCGTGGGGGACTTTGGCCTGCTGCTGGGCATCCTCGGTCTGTTCTGGGCGACCGGCAGCTTCGGCTTTGAGGAGATCGGTGTGCGCCTGCAAGAGGCCATCGGCGCCGGCACCATCTCCAACGGCATCGCCGTCCTGCTCTGCCTGCTGGTGTTCATGGGCCCCATGGCCAAGTCGGCCCAGTTCCCCCTGCACGTCTGGCTGCCCGATGCCATGGAGGGCCCGACCCCCATCTCCGCGCTGATCCACGCGGCCACGATGGTGGCGGCCGGAGTCTTTCTGGTGGCACGCCTGCAGCCGGTCTATGTGCCCTTCCCTGAAGTGCAGGTCGTGGTGGCCGTCGTGGGCACCATCACACTGTTTCTGGGGGCATCGATTGCCCTCACCCAGATGGACCTCAAGAAGGGCCTGGCCTACAGCACCGTCAGCCAATTGGGCTACATGATGCTGGCCATGGGCTGCGGGGCGCCGGTGGCCGGCATGTTCCACCTGGTGACCCATGCCTTCTTCAAGGCGATGCTCTTTTTGGGCTCTGGCTCCGTGATCCACGCCATGGAAGAGGTGGTGGGCCATGAGCCAGTGCTGGCTCAGGACATGCGTTTGATGGGTGGCCTGCGCAAGCACATGCCCATCACCAGCAGCACTTTCTTCATCGGCTGCCTGGCCATCAGCGGCATCCCACCCCTGGCCGGTTTCTGGAGCAAGGACGAAATCCTGGGTCAGGCCTTCGGCAGCTTCCCCGTGCTCTGGGCCGCCGGCTTCATCACCGCCGGCATGACCGCCTTCTACATGTTCCGCCTGTACTTCCTGACCTTTGAGGGAAGCTTCCGCGGCAACGACAAGGCCATGCAGGCCCAGCTGATGGCTGCGGCCGGCAAGGGCGCGGAGGAGCACGGCGATGACCACGGCCATGCCCACGCCGAGCATCCCCACGAATCCGGCTGGCAGATGGCCATGCCTCTGGCCGTTCTGGCGGTGCCCTCGGTGCTGGTGGGTCTGCTGGGGGTGCCCTGGAACAGCCGTTTCGGATACCTGCTCGATCCCCATGAGGCCGCTGAGGTGGCCGAACACTTCAGCTGGAGCGAATTCCTACCCCTCGCTGGTGCCTCCGTTGCCATTTCCGTGGTGGGCATCAGCGTGGCCGTCCTGGCCTACGCCCTGCGCAAAATCGACCTTGGCAGCGCCGTGGCCGGGCGTTTCCCAACCATCAACGCCTTCCTGGCCAACAAGTGGTACCTCGATGACATCAACGACAAGTTGTTCGTCCAGGGCAGCCGCAAGCTGGCCCGCTCGGTGCTGGAGGTGGACTCCAAGGTGGTCGACGGCGTCGTGAACCTGACCGGCCTGGTGACCCTGGGCAGTGGCGAGGGTCTCAAGTACTTCGAGACCGGTCGGGCCCAGTTCTATGCCCTGATCGTCTTTGGGGGAGTGATTGCTCTGGTCGTGCTCTTCGGCGCCCTGGGCTAGGCGAGTCCCGCAACGCTCTGTGTGACATCCGCCACGACAGGGATGCAGCCAGGGCCGTGATTTCTACACTCCGCCCAAAGCGACGCGTTCGTTGGTACCCCTGGACTTCGCCACGACCCTGGCCGGCAGCACGGCCTTTCCCTGGCTGAGCGCCTCCATCCTGTTCCCGATCGGCGCGGCCCTCTGCATCCCGTTCATCCCCGATCAAGGGGAGGGCAAACAGGTCCGCTGGTTCGCCCTGGGCATTGCCCTGATCACCTTCCTGCTGACGGTGGGGGGTTATCTGAACGGCTACGACCCCAGCAACCCTGATCTGCAGCTGGTCGAGAAGGTGAGCTGGCTGCCCGACCTGGGGCTGGCCTGGTCCGTGGGCGCCGACGGACTCTCCATGCCGTTGATCCTGCTGACCAGCTTCATCACGGCGCTGGCCGTGCTGGCGGCCTGGCCCGTCAGTTTCAAACCCAAGCTCTTTTATTTCCTGCTGTTGGCGATGGATGGCGGCCAGATCGCCGTCTTTGCCGTCCAGGACATGCTCCTGTTCTTCCTGGCCTGGGAGCTGGAGTTGATTCCGGTCTACCTGCTGCTGGCGATCTGGGGCGGCAAGAAGCGGCAATACGCCGCCACCAAGTTCATCCTCTACACAGCAGGCAGCTCGCTGTTCATCCTGCTGGCGGGCCTGGCCATGGCCTTCTTCGGCGGTCATGTGACCTTCGACTACACCGAGCTGATGGAGAAGGGCTTCCCGCTGAAGTTCCAGCTCCTCACCTATGCAGGCCTGCTGATCGCCTTCGGGGTGAAACTGCCGATCGTGCCGCTGCACACCTGGCTGCCGGATGCCCACGGCGAAGCGACGGCACCGGTGCACATGCTGCTGGCCGGCATCCTGCTGAAGATGGGTGGTTACGCCCTGCTGCGCTTCAACTGTCAGATCCTGCCGGATGCCCACGCGGTATTCGCACCGCTGCTGGTGGTTCTGGGGGTGGTGAACATCATTTATGCGGCCCTCACCTCCTTCGCCCAGCGCAACCTGAAGCGCAAGATCGCCTACAGCTC
>JBMSIW010000138.1:0-4457 GCA_049418265.1 Vulcanococcus sp. | reverse complement strand
CGCTGCTGGTCGACTCTTCGCTGGATTCCTCCGCAGAGGCTTCGCTGCTGCTCTCCTCAGCTGCCGCTTCCTCTCCCACCGTCACATCCTCGGGATCCAGCAGCCACTGACCCGCTTCTCCCTTCGGTGCCGCTGTGGTCACCTCACCTGTGACCACCAGCGTTTGCTTCGAACTGGTTTCAACAAAGCCGCCGTCGCCGCCCTCAGGGCCACCCTGGGCGCTGATCAAACCGTGGAATTCGGTGCGCTCGTCGCTCCACACGATCACGCGCCCGCCATCCCCCAGCTCGGTGGCATCTGCGCGCACCTCCGCTCCCGCCGCAATCAACACCTGTTTGGCGTTGGGCTCGGGCCCCTGACCCAGATAATTGCCGCCGATCAGGATCTCGCCGCCACCGGCCGGGCCGCTGGCATTCACCCGGGCTGTGGCATCCAGGTTGATCCATTCACCCAGCAGCTTCACCGTGCCGCCGCTAAAGCCAGGCTTCTGCGCACTGGCATCCAGGCGACCACTCAGCGTGATGGCGCCGCTGGTGGCCACTTCAATGCGTCCGCCCTCTGCGGTCGCACTGGGGCTCAACCCCAACACTTCAGCTGCGCTGCGCGCTTCGATCACGCCGCTGATGTTCACGGTGGCGGCCGTGAGCGCAGCCGCATCACCACCGCCCAGCCGCACATGGCTGGCTCGAATCGTGCCGCTATTGCTGATGCTGCCCTCCACTGAGGGGTCCAACATCACGCTGATCAGTCCATCACCCGAGATATCCAACGTGGCCGCCGTGCCACTGGCCAACTGCACCTGGCCCAGGCGCGCTGTGATCACGCCGTCGTTCGCCACATGCGGCGCCAACAACGCTGCAAAGCCGCCATCGGCCACGTTGATCGTGCCCTGGTTGATCACCGACGCCTTGGGGTCAAAGCCTGGCAGCGCCTTCAGCTCCACCACACCGCCCTGCATGAACTGATCAGGATCCGCATGCAGCGTGGTGGCCGTGAAGGCTGCGGTGTTCACCACACCACCAGGCCCCACCAACACACCAGCCGGGTTGATCAGCAGGACACGGCCGTTCGCATCCAGTTGACCGTGGAGCTCCGTGATCGTCCCGCTCGTGACACGCCCGAGGAACGTGCTCCTTTGGTTCGGCTGATCGATCCGCACGCGCTCGCCCGCGCGAATATCAAATCCCTTGAAATCAGCCGCAGCGCGCTGGCTGCCCTGGCGAATCACGGTGCTATTGCCCTTGATCTGCTCGATCGAGAGCTGGCCACCGCGCACCACCATCCCCTGCGGCAGGCTCCAGGCCGCATCGGTGCCACCAATCACCGCCGCTGCAGCTGCAGCTGCAGCCGTGGCCGTCTTCGCTGCAGCTGGGGCCTTCGGGCGTGCCACAGCTGCGGAATTCAGGCTGGAACGGCGGCGACGCTTGGCCATTTAGGGGGGAATGAAGCTATGGGAGAGGTGGGCTTACGCTTTCGGCCCTGTTGAAAGGGGCTACTCCTCGTTCGAGGTTTCTGGCTGAGGATCCATCGGCTTGGCACCACTGCTCTCGAGCTCCTCACGGATCGCTCCGAGATAGGCACCACGGGCTGCATCCAGCTGGCGCAGGCGAAACTCCAGCTGATTGCGTTCCTGGTTGTTGCGCACCAGGTCCTCCACGTACACGCGCACGCTGTCTGGAATCTGCGTGGCGTCGTACGACTTGGAATCGATCGTCAACAACGGCTTATCGCTCTCCGCCGGTTCACCACTGGTCCACACCGGTTCCAGTTCCGCCTTCTCCACCTCCTCTTTGAGGTGATTCACCACCGTGGCCTCCATCGCCACAAACTGCCGGTAGCGGTGCTGCAGCGCCATCCACTCCTGGTCTGTTCGCACAAAATCCACGCCCAGCAGGCGAGCGCGATCGCTCAGATCGTTGAAGTTGTAGGCCGTTCCATCCAGGGTGAGCACCGGTGGGGCCTGGTCAGCGGCGGTGTCGGTGTCGGTGGTGGTGGTTTTGGGCATCGATTGGGTCGGGGGGATGCGATCTGCCTGCGGCGCTGCGATCAGCCTGAAAAGGCCGTCCAACCAAACTGGGAAGGTCGGGCCCCGCACAGGCGTTCTGGCAGGTCAGTTGATATGGGTCACGCTAGGAAGAAACGCACGAATCGCATACCCCATTAATGGCTGTTTCAGGCGGGGTGATGCCGGCCAAAACCATTGCGGAGCAGGGCGCCCAGGCATGCCACCCCCCAGAATCAGGGGCAAGGGGGCGGCGAGGGATTGACAACACGCCCAGAGCCACACAAGCCAGTGAACGTTATTCCTTCAAAGGAAGACGAACAACAACTAAAGCTCCGCCCATTGCTGATCGCGAAAAGTTCACCGAACCACCGAGCTTCTCCACGATCGTTCGAACCAAGAACAAGCCAATACCTGTGCCCTCTCGCTTCGTGGTGAAGAACGCCTCAGGCTGGGCTGACCACTGCAGAAATTCAAATCCAGGACCATTATCAGCTACAGACAGAGCCAGTTGACGAGCTTCAGCGTCGGCGGTGGCAGACACCTCAACACGCAAACCGTCTGCGCCAACAGACGACTGAGCTTCACGCGCATTACGGATTAAGTTGTCAAGCAAGACGCCGAGAACGGCATCACTACATCCTGCAATCAAAGGCTGACTGGGGTCAATCACAAAGCGAATGGACTCCAGCTGAGAACTCCCGGCGAGAAGCCCCTGCAGTCGGAACACGTCACGAACGTCGCAGTGATCGGTCGATTGCGACTTCATCAGCTGAAGAATGGAGCGAATCTGACCCGACTGATCAACCATGCGGCCAACAAGGGCCTTGGCCTCCTTCCAATCCGTTCGATAGCAATCTGAATCAGCTAGGTTTTCATCAGAGAACAGCAAGCGCAAAACCGCCAAAGGCTGATTAATCTCGTGGGTCAAGCTGCTCGCCACCGTTGCCAGCTTCAGTTGTGAATCGAGACGAAACGACCGATCAAGAAGCTCGCTCTGCAGAAGCCTTTCACGAGTCATCAGGATAGCGATCAACTGAGTAAAGAGAAGCGAAAACAGGGTTGCAAGCCCAAGCTGAACCCCTTCCAACCATTCCGCATCAAAGAGAGCTTGCTGAACGAGCAACGTGAGCTGAACGGCAAGACCTAATAAGGTCACCACACAAAAATCACCAATCACGACCGAACCCAAAACCAGTACAGGCTCAACAAGCAATGGAACAGCCCATGCACCAACAACCTGGAGCTGCCAGCCAAGAGCCATGGCCGTGGCGTAAATGAGCAAGACGCCAATGAATACAAGAATGTTCCGAGACCCAGCCAGGAGCTGTCGGCAGTTCTTGCTGCTCAGCAAGATCAGTGTGAGTGTTGTTTGAGCAGCGGCATTACCGCACCACCAGCTCAGCCATTGAGAAAGACCACCTCCACCGATGATGCTCAGACCAAAAGTGGCGCTCAGCGGCTGAATGAAGAGCAGAACAACGGCCAAGAAAAAGCCGAAGTGTCTAATGCTGGAGATAGGAAACTGAACACCCAGGCGTTGGATCAGCCACGCGCCGGCAACATCAAGACTGGCATTGCTGAATCCCAGCAGCACAGAAGGAAGAATCGCCAGACCATTGGCCGAAGCCAAGCAGGCCTGGCCGATCACGATGGCTGGCCAGGCTTTGATGCCCCACTGCAGTGCAGCAGCCAAAGCGATGCCTTCCGGCAAAAACACCAACGGCGTCACGACGTTGGAGGATTGTTGAATCGACAGGATGAGGTCGCCGGTGAGCCAATAGGCGACGATCACTGCAACCCAGATCAACAGAAGACCTGGAGCCTTATGAGGAGAAAGAGTTAGCCGCACTCTCTCATCCAAAGGCAATAGACAACCGCCTTTCTCACCAGCGCACTGCCCGAAACTCCAAAAGCTGCGGCCAACTCCTTGCGATAGCCCTCAACCGTATGCGTAGACAGCGCAAGCTTGAGGGCAATCTCCTTTGTGGTCAACCCAGTGCCGAGCTCAACAAACACCTTGCGCAGACCATTGTTCAACGGATGAAGCGTGGCAGCGATCTCCTCTGCGCTGTCAGCTTGGCCATCAAGACTGAGACGGCCAGCGGCTTGGACAGACTGCAAATTGAGAGCCTCCACAATGATCGACTGCATTCGATCAACGTCAGCATCTTTCTTGTCGAGAACCGCCACAACATTTGGGCTAGCCACAGCAGAAGCCTCGATCTCGAGGGGATTGCCAGTGAGCAGAATGATCTTCATCGAAGGATTGGCCAGCAGCAGCGCAGGCACAAGCTGCGATCCGTTGCTGTCACCGAGATGGACGTCCAGGACGGCGATCTCGGGCTGATGGTCCAACACCGACTTGAGGCAGTCCTTCCCGCTCTCGCTTTCCAGGACGCGGGTAATGCCATGAACGGCCAGCAACCCCCTGGCGATGGATCGGCGAACTAGG
>JBMSIW010000137.1:0-4516 GCA_049418265.1 Vulcanococcus sp. | reverse complement strand
CCGGTGGCAGTCACGAAGATGTCGACGTCGCGCACCACGTCATCGAGACGGACCACGCGGTAGCCCTCCATCGCGGCCTGCAGGGCGCAGATCGGATCGATCTCAGCGATCATCACGGTGGCGCCAAGGCCGCGCAGGGACTGCGCGGAACCCTTGCCCACATCGCCGTAGCCGAGCACCAGAGCCACCTTGCCGGCAACCATCACGTCGGTGGCGCGCTTGATGCTGTCCACCAGGGACTCGCGGCAGCCGTAGAGGTTGTCGAACTTGCTCTTGGTGACCGAGTCGTTGACGTTGATCGCCGGGAAGGGCAGCTCACCGCTCTTCTGCAGCTGATACAGACGGGCCACACCGGTGGTGGTCTCCTCAGTCACGCCCTGGATCTGGGCCTTGATGCGGGAGTAGAAGCCAGGCTGAGCGGCCAGCTTCTGACGAATGCTGTTGAAGAGGGCGGTCTCTTCTTCGTTGGAAGGGTTATCGAGAACGGAAGGATCACTCTCCGCCTTCGTGCCCAGGATCACCAGACCGGTGGCATCGCCACCGTCGTCCAGGATCATGTTGGGGGTGCCACCGTCGCCCCACTCGAGGATGCGGTGGGTGAAGGCCCAGTACTCATCCAGGGTCTCACCCTTGTAAGCGAACACGGGGATGCCGGCGGCGGCGATGGCGGCGGCGGCGTGGTCCTGGGTGGAGAAGATGTTGCAGCTGGCCCAGCGCACTTCAGCGCCCAGAGCCACCAGGGTCTCGATCAGAACCGCGGTCTGAATCGTCATGTGAAGGGACCCCGCGATGCGGGCACCCTTCAGGGGCTGCTCAGCGCCGTACTTGCTGCGCAGAGCGACCAGACCGGGCATCTCGGTCTCGGCGATCTCGATTTCCTTGCGACCGAAATCCGCCAGACCAAGGTCAGCAATCACGTAGGTGCTGGTGGTCTGCAGAGCAGACGTGGGTGTTGCCACCATGACTTGTTGTGGGTTGGTTGATGTCAACTCACCCTCCGAGGGAGATCCCGGCGGGGAAGGTGAGGGGTGTGGAATATCTGCAGAGACGCCGAGGCTTCGGGCTCGCGTTACATCAATGTACTGGGATGGATCCTCAGACCGTGCAGCTGGTGGATGCTGCAGCGACCCACCAATTCGGACAGGACCTGGCGCAGGCGTGGCTCTTGGCGGGACCGGAGCGGCCGATCTTGCTGCTCCAGGGGGATCTCGGAGCAGGCAAAACCTCCTTGGTCCAAGGCATTGCCAGCGGACTGGGCATCAGCGAGGCCATCACCAGCCCAACCTTTGCTCTCGCGCAGCATTACCAAGGAAACCGCTCAGCTCTGGTCCATCTGGATCTCTACCGGCTGGAGTCCCCGATTGCAGCAGACGACCTGTTCTGCCAGGAAGAAGAAGAAGCCCGGAGCCTCGAAGCCCTCATGGCCGTGGAATGGCCCGAGAGGCTGAGTTTTGCCCCGGAGGGGGCTTGGCAAATCCGGCTCAGGCTTCGCGACCCCCAGGCTCCAGAGGCTGGCCGGCTGGCCACCCTGTTGCGTTAGGTGGTTGAGGCCGAGATGAGGCCCAACGGAGGAACTCCTCAACAGTTCTGGCGTCAGGCTGCGGATCAATCGCCCCAGCCCCAGCGCAGACCAGAGCGCCGCAGGCTGCCGCAAAGCGGAGCATCAACTCCGGCTCCTGCGGCTGGGCCTGGACCTCGGCCTGCACCAACTGGTGCAGCAGGCCTGCACTGAAGGCATCTCCTGCACCGGTGGTGTCGACCACCGCAGGAGGAGCAAGGACGGCCAATGATCCGTGGGCTCCATCCATCAGCCAGCGCAGGGGATGCGCCCCATCGGTCACCACGACATCGGGCGCCTGAGGCAGAGCAGCGGAGATGACGACGGGATCGGTGCTGCCAAAGAGCCATTGCGCCTCTTCCCTGGCCAGCTTGAGCAGCGAGGCTCGCCTTAACAGCGGTGCCATGACCTCTTGAGCCGCAGCATCGGGCCCAGCCGACGGATCTGAATCCTCGTGCCAAAAGGTTGGACGCCAATTCACATCCAAGGCCAGGCGCAGACCACCGGCGAGGGCTGCATCCACAGCCCATTGCAACGCCTCGGCGGACTGCGGCGTTGCCAGCGGAATCGTGCCCGCAAGCAACCAGGAGGCCTGCGCCGCCAGCTGCGGCCAGGCCTGCTGCAGCGAGGCAACCTCTAAAGCCTGATCCGCAAAACCTTGGTCTCTGCCGTGGTGGACCTGCGTGGAGTGGCCTTGAAAGCCTTGAAAAACCCGCTCGCCATCGGCGTGGCGGCGGACCAACACCACCCGTGACGGCCTGGTCGGATCGTGCTGCAGACCTGCGAGCTCGACCCCTCGAGCGACCATCAACCGCTCAAAGGCCTCCCCGATGGGATCACAGCCCAGACGTCCCACGAAGGCCGAAGCTGTCCCCAGCTGCGCTAAGGCGCAGGCGACATTCGCCGGCGCCCCACCCAGTCGGTCATCACACTGCTCCGGAGCCGCGCTGGCCGGATCACCCCCCAAAGGGCCAAGGCGATCCACCAGGGCTTCGCCAAGACAGATCACCTTTGGGGCCATGGCCATGGCCTAAGCCGCCGCAACTCCCCCTTCAGGGTGAAGGTGATCCAAGAGGGCGGCAATGATGCGGGTATTGGCAGCGGGGAAAGGAAACTCGGCCAGTTGCTGCGGCTGCACCCAGCGGACCTGCTGTGAGGCGAGCGGCTGCGGCTCACCGGATCGCCAGTGGCAGAGGTAAACCTCGAAGCGCAGGCGCTTGTGGCTGTAGGCGTGATCAACGCTGATCAGAGGTTCCGCCACCTCAACCTCGATGGCCAGTTCCTCTCTGAGCTCTCGGGCGATGGTGACTTCGATGGCCTCCCCTGGCTCCTGCTTGCCGCCGGGGAACTCCCAGAGCCCACCGAGCAAGCCTTCATTCAGGCGCTGATCAATCAGCACCTCGCCGGCCTCATTGAGGACAACTCCCACCCCGATGACCTGAAAGGGCAGTTCTCGCGGCGCATCCTTCACGGGGTACTGGGCAGGATCGCCGGCAGCGTAGGCAGCGCAGTCCTCCCTCCAGGGGCACTGCAAGCAACATGGGTTCTTGGGGGTACAGACCGTGGCCCCAAGATCCATCAAGGCCTGATTGAACGCCCGGGGCTGCTCAGGCGAGAGCAGTTGCTCACTCCACTGCCAGAGCTCAGGAAGATTGCGAGACGCTGGACGAGGACTCGCGATCAAACGCGACAGAACCCGTTTGACGTTCCCATCCAGGATCGGAAAAGGCAGATCAAAGGCCGAAGACAGGATGCTGCCGGCGGTGCTGCGACCGATGCCGGGCAAAGCCAACCAAGGGTCGAGATCCCGAGGCCATTCATCAAGCTGCTGCCACTGACGGGCCCCCTGATGCAGACGCCGGGCACGGGAGTAGTAACCGAGGCCCTGCCAGAGCAGCAGCACATCGTGCTCCTCAGCAGCCGCTAAAGCCTCACGCGTCGGGAAGGCCTCCATCCAGCGCTGCCAGTAAGGCAAGACCACCTGAAGCTGGGTCTGCTGCAGCATCACCTCCGCGACCCAGATCGGATAGGGATCCAGAACCTCACCATTGCCGGCTGCCTCCCCGGACGGAAGACACTTCCAAGGAATCTGATGGCGTCCGTGGTCCTGCCACCAACGCAGCAGTGGATCCCTGAGGGACTCAGCAACCCGTGAGGCGACGATCGGAGTCAGACGGCGACGTAAGCCTGGACGTTCTGGCTCAGACGACGCAGACCCGCCAGCCCATCACGCTCGAGATTGCGGACCCGATCGCGGCTAATGCCAAGCACGCGGCCAATGCCGGTGAGGCTCATCGGCTCATCGGGGTCGGGGACATCGCGGCAAGGGATGCCGTAGCGCATCTTCAGCACCCGCCCCTGCAGATCCGGCAGCTGATCCAGCAGATCGCGCATGTCCATCCGCAGGCACTCCCCATCCACCAGCTCTCCGGGTTGCGTCCCATCCGCCGCCAGCAGGTCCAGCAGTTCCGTGTCGTCCCCATCGCCCACCTTCGTCTCCAGGCTCACCGGTTGACGGGCACGGCAGAGCAGATCCTTCACCTCTTCTTCCGGCAGCTCCACAAACTCCGCCAGCTCCGTCACCGTCGGGGTGCGCCCCAGCTCCTGGCTCAGCTCACGCTGGCCCTTCTTGAGCTTGTTCAGCGTCTCGGTGATGTGGATCGGCAGGCGGATCGTGCGGCTCTTCTCCGCAATCGCCCGCGTGATCCCCTGCCTGATCCACCAATAGGCATAGGTCGAGAACTTGTAGCCGCGGGTCGGATCGAACTTCTCCACCCCACGCACCAGCCCGATCGTCCCCTCCTGGATCAGATCCAGCAGTTCCATATTCCGCTTGGTGTATTTCTTCGCGACGCTCACCACCAAGCGCAGATTCGCCGCCACCATCCGCTCCTTTGCCCGCTGGCCGTTCCGCAGACGCTTCTTGAGCTGCTGCGGCGTTAAACCCGCTTCCTTGGC
>JBMSIW010000136.1:0-4522 GCA_049418265.1 Vulcanococcus sp. | reverse complement strand
GAGGCAGGTTGCAGCAATTGAAGCCGTCGCGGCAGATCTTGCCGTGATCCATGGCCCAATTGAGAAGGGCGACACGGTTTTTGGCGCCGGTTTTGGTGAAGACGTTGCTGACGTGGTTGTCCACGGTCCGCTTGCTGATCATCAGGGTTTCGCCAATCTCCTGATTGGTGAGTCCCTTGGCGACCAATTCAATGATCTCCAGTTCGCGCTCGGAGAGGTCATTGGGCTGGTGGCTGAGGCTGCTTCGATCTGACATCAATCGCCCCGAGGCCGCCTCGTCACTGTAGGCAGCGGAACGCAGCTGGGCATAGCTGCCGTGGCCGATGATGGACCGATTCGAAAGGCAAGTTTTGCGGCTGCAGCAGGCGCTTGAGGTGGGCTCCTTTGCCGTGACGGCTGAGGTGATGCCCCCTCGGGGTGGTGACGCGAGCCGCACCCTGGAGCACGCGCGCCTGCTGAAAGGTCTGGTGCATGCGGTGAATGTCACCGACGGCAGCCGTGCGGTGATGCGGATGAGCAGCTTGGCGGTCTGTCGCTTGCTGCTGGAGGCGGGCGTTGAGCCGGTTTGGCAGCTCGCCTGCCGCGATCGCAACCGCATCGCCCTGCAGGCGGACCTGCTCGGTGCCCATGCCCTCGGGATTCGCAACCTGCTGTGTCTCACTGGGGATCCCGTGCGGGTTGGCGATCAGCCCAGCGCCCGGCCAGTCAATGAGCTCGAGTCCGTGCGCCTGCTGCAGCAGGTGCGGAGCCTGAACCAGGGCCTTGACCCAGTTCAGGGGGAGTTGCCGGATGGCGGCACCGCCTTGTTCGCCGGGGCAGCGGCCGATCCTCAGAGCCCCAGCTGGAGCGGGTTGAAGAGCCGGATCCGCCGCAAGCAGGAGGCGGGGGCACGCTTTCTGCAGACCCAGATGGTGATGGATCCGGAGTGCCTCCGGCGTTTCGTTGGGGAGATCACGGCACCCCTGGGTTTACCGGTGCTGGCAGGCGTCTTTCTGCTCAAGTCCGCCAAGAACGCAGCCTTCATCAACCGCGTCGTACCTGGCGCCTGCATCCCCCAATCCATCATTGATCGACTGGCAGCTGCCAGTGATCCGGCCGATGAGGGCATCAGCATCGCTGCCGAACAGGTGGCCTGCTATGCCCAGATCGCCCAGGGGGTGCACCTGATGGCCGTGAAGGCCGAGGAGCGCATCCCCTTGATCCTTGAGAGAGCTGGGCTCAGCTCGCGGTGCTGATCGCCAGGTCCGTACCGAGGAGATCGGCCATGGCCTTTTGCTGCGGCGACGGCGTGGCGTAGTCCTGACGGCGGGCGTCGGTAATCAGCCAATCCAGCGCTGCTTCCTGAAGGTCGAAGTGGTCGCCGTTGCGGTCAACGCAGTACCGACCGAAGACCAGCTTCTCCACAAGGCGCACCCCGGGGCCAATGCGCGAGTAATCAAAGATGATCGAGTTATCGATCGTGGCGCCCTCGCAGATGTGGCAGCTGGGACCGATCATGGCTGGGCCAATGATCGTGGCACCGTCCTCGATCTTGGTCATGCCGCCCACGTAGATGGGGCCCTGCACGTTGATCTTGTCCCAGTTGGCGGCGACATTCAGGCCGGCATAAATGCCGGGACGCACTTCCTTGCCTGGGATCTGAACTTGGCGCACATCGCCTTGGAGGACGCTGCGGATGGCTTGCCAGTAATCGGGCACCTTGCCGATATCCACCCACTCGAATTCCATCGGCAGGGCGTAGAAGGGAGCCCCATCAGCCACCAGCCGCGGGAAGAGGTCGGAGCCGATGTCAAAGGGCACACCCTCCGGCACGTAATCGAGCACTTGAGGCTCAAAGATGTAGATGCCGGTATTGATCATGTCGCTGGCGGCCTCGTCCACGGCCGGTTTCTCCTGGAAGGAGAGCACCCGTCCGTCTTCGTCGGTGACCACCACGCCGTAGCTGCTCACCTGATCGCGGGGTACGCGCTTGGTGATCAGGCTGGCCATGGCGCCTTTGGCCTTGTGACGGCGCACGGCCTCGCTGAGGTCCAGATCAATCAGCGCGTCTCCGCACAACACCACGAAGGTGTCATCAAAGAAACGTTGGAAGGTCTGAATCTTTTTCAGGCCACCAGCTGATCCGACCGCATCACCGATCAGCTCACCGTCTTCAATCCGGCCCTCAAAGCTGTAAGCGATTTCAACGCCGAAGCGTTGTCCATCGCGGAAGTAGTTCTCAATCTCCTCCGCCAAGTGGGAGACATTCACCATGATCTCGGTGAATCCGTGCTCCCTCAGCAACTCCAGCAGAAACTCCATCACGGGTTTCTGAAGGATCGGGATCATCGGCTTGGGGATCGTGTGCGTGATGGGCCTCACGCGCGTCCCCTTGCCGGCCGCCAAGATCATCGCCTTCATCGGCGCTGTCTGATTTCGGTCATCGGCCCACCCTAAGCAAAAGTCTTAAGCCGCCAGCGCTTCTCGAGACGGCGCCCGAGCTGACCCCAGCTCTGCGGGCAGGGGAAGTTGCACGGATTCCCGCTCATCCAGCAGCCGTTTGAGTTGCAGAGGACCAAACAAACCACCGGCTTGCTCCAGTTCCACCTTCCCCTGGGAGCAGAGAAACAGCAGGGCCCAGAACACGCCCACCCGATCGCAATCGAGATCCTCGGGGGCGACGCAGGCCCAGGCCTCGACCAGCTGATCGAAGGCTGTCCACTCGAGAGAGGCGGGCCACTGCAGCAGGAACTGACTGAGGGCAGCGGTGGTTTCTGGCAGCTTTTCGCGGTGCGCCAGGGCGGCCACCTGCTCAATGGCGGCGCGATCACTGAAGCGTCGGCTGCGCTGGCGGTTGCGGGTTTGTCCCTCCTCCTGCTCCAGGCGCTCGGCAATGTCTTCGAGCTGACGGATCAGTTCGCCCAGGGTGACGGGCCGCTGCAGGGGCGGCGGAGCCACCGGTCGCCGGAGTAGGTGCCGCTCGGGCTTGCGGGGGAGTTCAAGGCCTGGGGTCAGGAGCCAGCCTTGACCCTCGTCGTCGAAGTCAAAGTCGAAGCCCTCTTCAGCGATGGGCTCGGGCGGGAAGGTTGCGGCCTCGAGCACCTCGGCCTTCAGGCTGACCAGGACCGAGGCGGCCAGAAAAGCCTCGCTGGTTTCCGCGAGATCTTGCTCATAGCTCCCGCCGCGCCCCCGTTGCAGGGCCGCCACGAGCTTGGGCACTTCGATGCGCTGGCGCAATTGGTCGAGGAAGCCGTCGACCACGGCAATCACATCAACGTCCCAGGGGTCCAGATCACCCCGCTCGGCGGCGTCTTGCAACAGCCGGATCGCAAGCCTGGCGCCTCCCTCGGCCACTGTTCCTTGCGCACTGGTTCGACAGTACCGGCTTTGGCGCTGTGAAACCAGTGCTGGAGTGGGTTTCGCAGCGGTTTAGGCCGCTTCCCCCTGGGCGGAACTTTCACCGGCCGCCGGCAACAGGCCGAGCTGGGCATCCACGGTGGCGCGGTAGCGCTGGACGTCCTCCTCCAATTCCCGGATGCGCACCTGTTGGGCTTCCAGTTGGTCGGGATCCATCTGGCTCTCCACCCGCTTCACGACGCCGGTCCAGACGGCAAAGACCCAGGCCGCGGTGGCGCCGATGCCGCCCACCACCAGCAGCAGTGCCGCCAGGGGCATGGTGGTGGTCAGCCCTGGCAGGAAGCGAACGGTGGTGGGGGCAGTGTTCTCCAGGGTGAACATCACCGTGGCCAGGCCGAAGCTGAAGATCAGCAGAAAGTTCAGCTGCTTCATGGGTCAGGGGGGACCGCAGGATTCGCCCAAGGAGGCTACGAAGATCAGCCCATTCCTGCACATCTGCGCCCCCGAGGGCTGCTGTTCGTAATGGCGTGGGGCGCTAGCTGAGGGAAGGCGCCTGGAACGGGGCCTGGCGAATCAGGCCAGAGCCGGTCGGGGCGGTGAGCGCCTTCATGGAGCGCTCGTTGCGAGCGACCAGCACCTCCATGGAGGCCTTGTAGCTGTCGGTCATCAGGCGCGGGTACAGGCCGATGCCGATGATCGGCACCAGCAGGCAGCCAATGATGTAGATCTCGCGCGGCTCAGCATCCACCAGGTTGGTGTGGCCCACCAGCTCGGCCTTCTCCTGACCGAAGAAGATCTCCCGCAGCATTGAGAGCAGGTAGATCGGGGTCAAGATCACGCCGATGGCGGCTAAGCCATCGACGGCGACCCGGAACGGCAGGGTGTAGGCGTCATCGGTGGCAAAGCCCACAAACACCATCAGTTCACTGACAAAGCCGCTCATGCCAGGCAGGGCCAGCGAGGCCAGGGAACACACGGTCCAGAGGGCGAACATCTTGCGCATCTTCTGGCCCACGCCGCCCATCTCATCGAGCTGCAGGGTGTGGGTGCGGTCGTAGGTGGCGCCCACCAGGAAGAACAGCGAGGCCCCGATCAGACCGTGGCTGATCATCTGCAGCATCGCTCCACTGGATCCCAGGGCGCTGAAACTGCCGATGCCGATCAGCACAAAACCCATGTGGCTGAT
>JBMSIW010000135.1:0-4611 GCA_049418265.1 Vulcanococcus sp. | reverse complement strand
ACGCCTTTGATGGCGGCAGCTACACCAGCGCCGAGATGGTGGATCAGCTGGCAGCTCTGGTGAACCGCTTCCCGATCACCTCGATTGAAGACGGCGTTGCTGAAGACGATTGGGATGGCTGGGCCCTGCTCACCGAGAAGCTCGGCAAGACCGTCCAACTGGTGGGCGACGACCTGTTCGTGACCAACAGCGCCCGCCTGCAGCGCGGCATCGATCTGGGCGTGGCCAACTCGATCCTGATCAAGGTGAATCAGATCGGTTCCCTCACCGAAACCCTCCAGGCCATCGATCTGGCGGGCCGCGCCGGCTACACCAGCGTGATCTCCCACCGCTCCGGCGAGACCGAGGACACCACCATCGCCGACCTGGCCGTGGCCACCCGCGCCGGCCAGATCAAGACCGGTTCCCTCAGCCGCAGTGAGCGCGTGGCCAAGTACAACCAGCTGCTGCGCATCGAAGACGAACTGGGCAGCCAGGCCGTCTATGCCGGCGCGGAAGATCGCGGCCCCCGCGGCAAGGCCTGATCAGGAGGCCAACTTGTCGATGCGGGCGTCGCGCTTGAGCCGCGCCTGCAACTTCACCCAGCTCAGCCCCACCGGCAGGCACAACACGATCGGGATGGCGGTCAGGGCAGGCCGGGCACTGGCCGCCAACATGGCGGCCGCCACGGTGAGGGCACCCAGCAGGACCGACTGACCGGCACTTTGCTGACTGAGGGCCAGACGCCGAAGCAGGCGGTCGGTCTCTCCGGCTCGGATCTGCACCTGCAGGTCGCCCTGCTCGATGCGGCTGAGACTTTCCTCAAGGCGCTGGGGCAGGCCCAGGGCACGGCTGCCCACCTCGACGGCTTGGCGGCCCAGTTGATTGAAGAGGTCGTTGGGGCCGTTGCCGCTGGAGGTCATCAGGGGAAGCAGGTAGGGGCGGGCGATGGCCACGAGGCTAAAGCTGGGATCCAGGCTGCGGCCGACCCCCTCAAAGGTGGAGAGGGCCCGCATCACAAAGATCAGCTCGGGCGGCAGGCGGAAGGGCTGGCCGTAGACGAGTGCATAGAGATCCCCCGAGAGCTTCTCGAGCACGTTGGGGGAGAAGGGCGGCGTCAGCGCTTCGGTGAGCATGACCCGCACCAGGCGGCGCACCGGCCCTGGATCGATGTCGGTGGCAATCACCCCAGCGGCCTGGAGTTCGCTGACCAGGCCCGCGGCGTCACGGGCGGCAGCCGCCGTGACCATGCGGCCCAGGCGACTGCGCAGCCGCTGGGACAAGGTGCCGACCATGCCGAAGTCGTAGTAGATCAGCGCGCCATCACGGCCCACCGCCAGATTCCCGGGATGGGGATCGGCGTGGAAAAAGCCAAAGCGCACCAGCTGCTGCAGATAACTGGCAGCACCCTTCTCCGCGACCGCAGCAGGGTCGATGCCCGCCTCGAGGATGGCCTGACGGTCGGTGATCTTGATCCCGGGCACATAGTCCAGGCAGAGCACCCGCCGGGTGGTCAGCTCCCAGACCACCGCCGGGATGCGAATGCCCGGATCATCCAGAAACTGCTGGCGGAAGCGGGCCGCATGCTCAGCCTCCAACCGGAAGTCCAGTTCCCGCAGCAAGACGCGGCGGCACTCCTGGGCAATCGAGACCCAGTCGCGACCCTCCCCCCACTGGGGGTGACGCTGCAGCACCGCCGCCACCTGCTGCATGACTTCCAGGTCCAGGCGGAACAGGCGCTCCAATCCCGGGCGCTGGATCTTGAAGACCACCTGACGGCCACTGCGCAGGCTGGCGCGGTGCACCTGGGCCAGGCTGGCCGCCCCGAGGGGCAGCTCCTCGATGTCGATGATCTCGGCGCAGCGATCGCCGAGTTCCTGCTCCAGCAGCGCCTGGGCAGTGTCAAAGGAGAAGGCCGGAACGCTGTCCTGGAGGTGGGAGAGCTCCTCCACCCAGCTCGCGGGCAGCACATCAGGGCGCGCCGAGAGCAGCTGACCCAACTTGATGAAAGCCGAACCCAGGCTGAGCAGCTGTTGGGTCAGCCAGCGGGCCCTACGGCGCTGACGCTGCTGCTGGCGCTCCTGTGTGGGCCCACCGGGGTAGGTCCAGCCCTGGGAATCCCACCAGAGCCAGATGAGCAGCTGCAGCACCGCCCGCCAGATGCGCAGGGCACGGCTCAAGCCCTGCCACCGCTTCCAGAGCGCGCGCATCAGGCCTGCTCCTCGAGGCGGCGGGCCAGGCGAGCCACCTGGGCCCGAATCTGATCAATCTGCTCTTGGGGATCGGCGCCCGCCGCGGGCGCTGCCGGGACGTCCATCTCGCTCTGCACGGACTCTCCGTTCTCGAGACGGTCGGCCTCGAGCTCGACCTCTTCGCGAAACAACTCCCATTCGCGCTTGAGCCGCTCCGGGGCGTCTTGCGCAAGGACAGCCAAGCTGGCTGCTACGTCAGCCAAGCTGCTGCCAAATCGTGCACTGAGCCGATTCAAGGCGGCCTGTA
The DNA here is from genome assembly GCA_049418265.1 of Vulcanococcus sp. Lineage (GTDB taxonomy): Bacteria > Cyanobacteriota > Cyanobacteriia > PCC-6307 > Cyanobiaceae > Vulcanococcus. Next base: position 2,133 of record JBMSIW010000135.1, on the reverse strand, counting down.
CCAGGGTCTGAGGCGCGCTCATGGCCTGCCGCAATCGGGTCTGAGCAAATCGTGGCAGATCAGAGCGGTGGAGCGGGGGGGAGATCCCGACCGGGCTGCGGGGGTTGCACCGCAGGGGCAGCGGGCTTGGCCTCAGGCGCTGCCTCTGCATCGGTCTCAGCAGCTGGTTTGGCCGCAGCAGCGGCAGCGGCGGCTGCGGCCTGCTGCTCCTTGAGTGCCTTGGCCTTCGCGGCGGCCTCTTGCTCCTGCTTCAGCTGTTTCTCCAGCTCTTGCAGATCCAGCTCCGCCTGAATCGGGGTGCTCTGATCCCCGAAGCGCAGACGCAGGTTCTGAAGGCTCGTACCCGGGAAGGCCTGCTGATCAAAACGGGGCCCAAAGCGAATCAGCTCACCAACGTTGAAGCTCAAGACACGCTCGGTGACGCCGTAGGCCACAGCAAAGGCGAGACCTGCCACCAGGGGGCCCTTCCAGATCGGTTTGGCCCGGCCTGAGCCAGCCGGCTTGACGGCAGAACCAGCCTTGGCCATCAGAGAACCCTGGGTCGGTGGATGCTAGGCGGCCCCTACGTCGTGTAATCGGCGTTGATGCGGACGTATTGATCCGAGAGGTCGCATCCCCAGGCGCGGCCGGAACCGGCACCAGCGCCCACATGGATGCGGATCAGCACCGTGTCGTCCTGCAGGTAGGCGCCCGCCGCCCGATCGCGCATGTAGGCCGACGCCGCCGGGCGATCAAAGGCGAGGGGCTGACCGGCCGCCATCAATTGATGGTCTCCCAGCCAGAGGGCCACGGCATCGGGATCCATGGGAACGCCGGCGCGGCCGGCCGCCGCGACGATCCGGCCCCAGTTGGGATCGCGGCCGTGCACCGCGCACTTCACCAGGGAGGAACCGCAGATGGTGCGGGCAATGGCTCGGGCTGCGGCGTCATCCGCGGCACCCTCCACTTGCACCTCCAGCAGACAGGTGGCGCCCTCTCCGTCACGGGCGATGGCCTTGGCCAGATGCTGCGACACCGCCGTCAGGCCAGCCTCCAGCGCCTCAAAGTGCTCGGGGCTCAGGGGTTCGCCGGCTGCAAACGCCAGGTACGTGTCGTTGGTGCTGGTGTCGCCGTCCACCGTGATCGCATTGAAGGAGCGATCCACCGCCCGCTGCACCATCGCCTGCCAGAGCTCCGCTGGCACGCCGGCATCACAGGTCAGGTAACCCAGCATCGTGGCCATGTTCGGGTGGATCATTCCCGAGCCCTTGGCCATGCCGCCGATGCGCACGGTGCGGCCGCCCAGGTCCGCCTCCAGGGCGATCTGCTTGTCGATCAAGTCCGTGGTCAGGATCGCGGTCGCGGCTGCCGCGCCGCCTTCGCGGCTCAGGGCCGCCGCCAGGGGGTCCAGACCCGCCAGCAAGGTCTCCATCGGAATCGGCACACCGATCACGCCCGTGGAGCAGATCAGGACCTCCTCGGCCGCCAAGCCCAGCCGATCCGCGAGGGCCTGGGTGGCGCGCTGGCTGTCGATCAGGCCGCGGTCGCCCGTGCAGGCATTGGCCTGGCCGGAATTGGTGAGCACCGCCCGGGCCCGGCCGCCGCTGGCCTGCAGGCGCTCAGCGCAGAGATCCACGCAAGCCGCCCGCACCAGGGAGGTCGTGAAGGTGCCCGCGCAGACGGCACCTTCCGGGGCCAGCAGCAAGGACAGATCGGGCTTGCCGGAGGCCTTCAGGCCGGCGGTGATGCCGGCGGCCTGGAAGCCCGCAGGGGCCGTGATGCCGCCGGGAATCGACTGCCAGGAGTGAGGCACAGACCAGGGTGTTGCTGCAGCAATCCTCCTCCCGAGCTGGGCCCGCTCAGCTTTTGCGCCAACGGATAAAGAGAGGAATCAGCACCAGGCCCACCAGGAGCCCCGCAGGGTGCTGCATCACGACCCAGCCACAAACGCCCACAGAGAAGATCAAGATCGCGCGCGCCATCACCCGCCCGGATCGACTGCGGTAGAAACCGCGGCTATAGACGGGGTCGTAGAGAGCCACGCAGCCTCCCTGCAAAGCCAGATGACTCACCCATCTTGGAAACGCTGGCAGGGATCTCAACGGCGCATTGGCCTGACCGGCGGCATTGCCACTGGCAAGAGCACCGTGGGGC
>JBMSIW010000134.1:0-4651 GCA_049418265.1 Vulcanococcus sp. | reverse complement strand
AGTTTGTCTTCGGGGATGACCAAGTTGTTGTCAGCCCGTAGACGTGGGAAGGGGGTTTGGGCGGCAATCAGCCAGTTCACACCCGTGACGGAGAGCAGGGCTTGGTTGGTGCTGCCGTAGAGCTTCTTGTAGGTCGCCGCGATGGCGTGGCTTTCGGGCAGGAGGTTTTGTCCGCTCAGGTTGCTGGCTACCAGGGCTGCGTAGCGATCGCGGCTGAGCGAGCGCTTGCTCAGGAGATCTCCCTGGGCATTGAAGGTGGCCTCCTCGCCGGCCTGGATCACCGTGTCGCCCGCCTGGCTGATGAGTGGCGAGCTGACATCGCTCACGGCGAGGGAGCCAGCCCGTTGGCCCAGCGCGATCTGCATGGGCTGGCCGGTTTTGAAGCTTTGGTTCTGCCAGGGCAGTGGTGAACGCTGGCCTGGGGTCGGCAGATTGGGGTCGCGGACAAAGCGTCCAGCGGTGGCGAAGCGATAGGTGATCTGGCCGCCGACAACGGTGTCCAGCAGTTCGTCGTACTGGCCGTAGGCCATCAACTCCAGGGCGTTGCCTACTGGCACATTCAGGCCGACGCGACCGCCGCCGTATTGGTTGCCCAGGCCGTGCAGCACGTAGGGCGAGAGGGAGAGGTGGATGGAGCGCTCACCCAGGCTGGCGACGGGGATGCCGACACGCGCGATCGCGAAACCCAGGCTGTCCTGGCAGTTGTCCGATGGAATGCCGCCGTTGGCGCTGAACTGCCAGCGGTTGCGTTCGATCTGGCCCCCAACGGCAATCTGCGAGTGAAAGCAGCCGGGAATCTGCCAGCCGTCGTAGCCCACCAGCAGGGTGCTGGAGCTCTGGTTGTTGGGGTCGTACCAGCTGTAGCCGAGTTCGCTGCTGGCCCCCCAGAAGCCATCGAAATTGCTGGAGCCCGTGCTGTAGCTGTAGAGCAGCGAGCTGCCGTTCTGCTGCAGGATTGGCGTGAAGAAGCTCAGGTCACCAAGCACCAGGCCGGCGGCCTGCCCCAGGGTCGTGCCACCCGCGTTGCTTCCCCAGGCACTGGAGCCCAGGCCCACCACGGGGCTCAGGCTGGGATAGCTCGCGAGGATGTTCTTTGCTTCAGCTCCTTCACTGGTAGCCGTTGGATCCCCCACGGTCGCGGTTCCCGTGAGCACGGCTAGCTCGTAACCACCGCCTTCAGTGCTGCTCAAGACATAGGTGGTGCCGCGTACGCCCAGCACCTTGCTGCCCAGGCAGCTGCTTTGCGGGCCGTTGACCAGAACACGACCACTCTTGAGGCGGAAGCACTCCTCCCCCAGGGTGATCAGGCTGTTTTGTCCCAGAAAACCAATGGCACGCTGATCGAACAGCAACTCTGTGCGGCTGCTGCCCGTGCTGATCTCCTGGCCGCGGCTGGCGGTTTGGTTGACCTTGGCCTGCTGCTTGTTGATGTAGACCTGTCGGCCATCAATGATCCGGCGCACCTTGGCGTTCTGAAAGGGTGCGGCCCCGGCGCTCTGGATCAGCAGTGGTGCTGCAGCCAGTGCGCTGAGAAGCCGAGCTTTGAATCCCCTGCCAGACACGAGCTCGCCGCACCAGTTCGCCGCTATTTAAGTGCTGCAGATCGGCGGCGTCACGGCGTCAGGGTCGCTTGCCAGCGCGAACACGTGCTGTGGTGTTTGACCGCGAATGGGGAATTCGCCCAGATCCTCCAGAGGCCAGTGGCCGTCCAGCAGTTCGGCCACCGCCGCACTGATCACGATGCTGCGGTTGGTGCTTTTGGCAATCGCCTCAAGCCGGCTCGCCGTATTCACCGCATCGCCGATCACGGTGTAGTCCATGCGGCGCTTGGATCCGATATTGCCGCTGATCACCGATCCATAGCTCAGCACGATCACCTGTTCCCAGGTCGGTTCGCCTTGGCTCTGCCAACTGGCATTCAGGGCCTTCAGCCGTTGTTCCATCTCCAGCGCTGCTCGCAGCGCGGCATTGGCCTCCGCTTTGGCCCCCCGCTGAATCGGCGCGCCAAAGACCGCTAAAGCGGCATCGCCAATGAATTTGTCCACCGTGGCGCCCTGGGCATGCAGGGCCTCGACGAGCTCTGAGAAGTACCGGTTCAGCCGCGACACCAGTTCCTCGGCCCGCCCTTCGCCCGACATCGCCTGGGTGTAGGCCGTGAAACCACGGATGTCGCTCATCAGGATCACGACGTCCGTGAGCTTGCCGCCCAACAGCTCGTCGGCTTCCTCGGGTTGGTTGGCCAGTTCCGCGGCCACGGCGGGTGAGAGATAGCGGCTCAGGCTGCGCTTCAGCCGGCGCCTGTTGAGCTGCAGCGTGATGGTGGCTTGACCGCTGCTGATCGCTCCGGCACTGAGGCAACCGGCGGAGAGGCCCAGCAGCCGTAGACCCACCCCCCATTGGCTGATGCAGAGCACCGTCAGGGCCAGGCCACCGGCGCCAAGGGCTGCCCCAATGCCGAGTCGCGTGAGGGGTCGCTCCCGGCGCTCGCACAGCAGGCCCGCCGCAGTGACCAGCGCGCCCGTGAGCATCCACCAGAGAGGGCTGCTCGGCTGCCACCACAGGGCTCTGCCTTCCAGGCGGTTGGCGACTTCGGTGGCATGGATCTCAACACCGGGCATGCCTTCGAGGCCTGCAAAGGGCGTGTGGTGCAGGTCCTGCAGCACGGCGGCGGTGGGCCCGATCAAGACCAGGCTGTTGCGCAGTGTCTGGCTCTGTTGCAGCGCCTGGAAGGCGTTCGGCTCCAGCAGGTGCCAGATGGGGATGGTGGTGATCGTGCGGGGTGGCCCATAGGGATCCAGCAGGGGGATCCAACCGTTCGGCAGCTCGCGGTAACGGGAGCCTGTTTGGACGAACCCCAGCAAGGCCTCTCCCAGGCTTGGGGGGACCTGTGCGCCCAACGTCTCCCGCAGGCGGTTGGCGTAGTGACTGGGCCGTTGGCGGATGGTGCCATCGCTGTTCAGGAAGCCATTGAGAAGCCCCTCATGCCTGGGACCTGCGGCTTGTTTCAGCTCAGCAATGGGCGTTTGCAGGCTCAGGCCTCCGAGGGATCCACGGCTCTCCAGCACCTGAGCCCCGAGCACGACGCGTCCTGCACTGGCGCGGAGCCCGGCCGCAAACCGCGCGTCATCAGAGGGGCCATAGCTGCTTGGGGTGTCAAACAGCAGATCGAAGGCCACGGCCTGCGCGCCACTGGCAAAGAGCCGCTCCAGCACCGTGGTGTAGGTCGCCCGCGGCCAGGGCCACTGCTGTAAGGCGCGCAGCGACTCCTCCTGGGCGAGGTCCGCATTGCTGCTCTGCTGAAGGCTGTAGTCGTCGATCGCGACGATCACGACCTTGCCGGGAACCTTGCGGGGGCCTCGCCATTCCTGGGCCCCGCCGGCGATGGTCAGCTCGGCGCGTTCAAGGGCCTCAGGCGCCAGGAGCCCAAATGCGGCGGTGGCGACACCAACGCCAACCATCAAGGCGTGCTGCCGGAACCATCGCCTCACCGTTAACCCTGCAGGTAGGTGGTTTGCCGGAGGCTCGTCTCCAGGTGATCCATCAGGCGACGGGCTTCCTGAATCTTCAGGTCACCGCGTTGGATCGCGGTCTCACTGGCCATGCGCAGCCGTTCCAGGAGTAGTTCGGGGTTGTGTTCCATCGCCTCCAGCACTTCGGCGTTGGTGTTGCCGCGCACCACGTGATCCACTTGGTAGCCGCCTCCGGGTGACAAGCGAATGTGCACGGCATTGGTGCTGCCAAAGAGGTTGTGCAGGTTGCCCATCACCTCTTGGTAGGCACCACCGAGGAAGAGGCCAATCAGATAAGGCTCATTGGCTTTGAGGCCATGCAGCTCCAGCAAGGGCTTGCTTTGGCCTTGGGCAATGAAGCGGGCCAGCTTTCCATCGGAATCGCAGGTGAGATCGGCGAAGTGCCCCAGCTCCTGGGGCTGCTCGTCGAGACGATGAATCGGCAGTAAGGGAAAGAGCTGCTCAATGGCCCAGCTGTCAGGGGCGGAGCGGAACACCGACAAGTTGGCGTAGAAGGTCGAGGCCAGTTCGGCCTTGAGGTTCTTGAGTTCCTCCGGGATGGCCTCGCCCTGGGGCAGCTTCGCGGCGATGGCCTGGGCGCAGGACCAGGTGAGCTGTTCGGCCACGGACCGCTCGGTCAGGCTGAGGTAACCGAGGCGGAAGGCCGCCAGGGCATCGTCCTTGAACTTGAGGGCATCGTTCCAGGCCTCCTGCAACTTGGAGGTCTCGCAGGCCTCCCCCCCAGGCACCGCCTCAATGTCTGCGAGGGTCTGGCGCAGGTTGCGCACGGTCAGGGCCTCGTTCTCGCTGGCCGCCGGATAGCCGCTGGGTACTCCGCTTTGCCCCAGCACGTTGAAGACCAACACCGAGAAGTGACTGGCGATGGCACGGCCGCTCTCGCTGACCAGGGTTGGTACCGCTACCCCATGGGGTTCGCAGCACTCCCGCACCGTGGCCACCACATCGTTGGCGTAGTTCTGCAGCGAGTAGTTCGTGGAGGCTGCGGTGGCCGTGCGGCTGCCGTCGTAGTCGACCCCGAGGCCGCCGCCCACATCCAGGAACCCCATGGGGGCGCCCAGCTTGGTGAGCTCGACATAGATCTGCCCGGCCTCCTGCAGGGCGTCCTTGAGCACGGCGATGTC
>JBMSIW010000133.1:0-4671 GCA_049418265.1 Vulcanococcus sp. | reverse complement strand
TCGGTTTCGTAGTGCCAGCAGCGCTCGCACTTCTCACCGGCGGCCTTGGCGATGCGCACCTGCAGCCCGCCTTCGCTGGCCTCGGCCAGCACGTTCGCCGGAGCTGAGCCCCCTTGCTGCAGCGCCGACACCAGCAGCCAGTCGGCCAGGTTGTCGACGCTGGGGTGGGCGGAGCTCTCCAGCCACTCGAGCGCTGCCGCGGTGGCCTCAGATCCTTCGCCGAGTTCGAGCTGCACCTGGGCTTCCAGGGAAGCGCCGAGTTGGCCGCCGCTGCGGCAGCTCTCGAGTTGGCGATTGACCAGGGCGCGGAGCTCCAGGATCCGCGCCATCGGTGCTTCCAGCTCAGAGCGGCGCCACTCAGCCGGTGCCGTGGGCCAGCCGCGCTCGAACACCGATCGTTCGGCTACGGCGTAGGGCAGGTTCTGCCAGATGTCTTCCGCCATGTGGCAGAGCACCGGCGCGATCAGGCCCGCTAGCCGCTCCACCACCAGGGCCAGCACGGTTTGGCAGCTGCGGCGGCGGAAGTCAGCCGCACCGCTCACATACAAACGATCCTTGGCGATGTCGAGGTAGACGTTGGAGAGATCCACCACGCAGAAGTTCTGCAGCGCCTGGAAGAAGCGGTAGAACTCGAAGCGCTCGAAGTCTCCCGTCACGCTGTCGATCAGGGCGGCGGTGCGCTGCAGCATCCACTGATCCAGCAGCGGCAGCTCCGCGTAGGGCACCGCATCGGTGGCTGGATCGAAATCGTGCAGGTTGCCCAGCAGGTAGCGCGCCGTGTTGCGCACCTTGCGGTAGACGTCCGCCAGCTGTTTGACGATGCCGGGGCCCAGGGGCACATCGGCGGAGTAGTCGACCGAGCTCACCCACAGGCGCAGCACATCGGCGCCGTAGGCCGGCTCCTGTTTTTCGTTCTTGCCGCCTTCCACCAGCACCGCGGGATCCACCACGTTGCCGAGGGATTTGCTCATCTTGCGGCCCTTCTCATCGAGGGTGAAGCCGTGGGTGAGCACCCGCTTGTAGGGGGCATGGCCGTTCACGGCCACGGAGGTGAGCAGGCTGCTCTGGAACCAGCCGCGGTGCTGATCGCTGCCCTCGAGATACAGATCGGCGGGGTAGTGAAGTTCGGGGGCACGGCTCTCGCCGCCCGTGATGCCGCCCAACACGCCGGCCCAGGAGGAGCCGGAGTCAAACCAGACGTCCATGGTGTCGGTGCCCTTGCGCCATTGCGCTGCATCGGCGGCATAGGGCTCGGGCAGCAGGCCGGCTTCATCGCGCTCCCACCACACGTCGGCACCGTGCTCGGCGATCAGGGCTTGGATGTGATCGAGGGTGGCCTGGTTGAGCAGCACCTCACCGGTTTCACGGTGATAGAAGACCGGGATCGGCACGCCCCAGGTGCGCTGGCGGCTGATGCACCAGTCGCCCCGCTCGCTCACCATCGCCTCGATGCGGTTGCGGCCGCTGGCGGGGAGCCAGTCCACCTGGGCGATGGCCTCCAGGGCCGCGGCGCGGAAGCCCTCCACCGATGCGAACCACTGCTCGGTGGCGCGGAAGATCGTGGGTTTCTTGGTGCGCCAGTCGTAGGGGTAGCGGTGCTCGTAGCGCTCCTGCTTGAGCAGTAGGCCCGTGCCCTCCAGGGCTTCGAGGATGGTGGGGTTGGCGTCCTTGAGCACGTTGGTGCCGGCGAAGGGGCCGGCTTCGGCGGTGAGGTTGCCGGCCTCATCCACCGGGCAGAGCACGGGCAGGCCGTATTTCTTGCCGGTGTTGAAGTCGTCCACGCCGTGGCCGGGGGCGGTGTGCACCAGGCCGGTGCCGGCTTCGGTGGTGATGTAGTCGCCGCCGATCACCACCTGGCTCGTGCGCTCCAGCAGCGGATGGCGGTAGACGATCCCCTCGAGCGCGGCGCCTTTCACGCTCAGCAGCGGCGTGAGCGCGAGGCCCAGGCTGGTTTCCAGGCTTTCGCGCAGCTCGGCGGCCACCACCAGATGGCTCACGGCCGGAGCGCTGTTGCCTCCTTGGGGTGCCACGGCGCAGATGGCGTAGTCGAGCCGTTCGTTCACCGACACCGCCAGGTTGGCGGGCAGGGTCCAGGGGGTGGTGGTCCAGATGGCAACGGCCAGGCCGCCGGTGGCGGTGGCGGCATCGGCGCTGAGGCCAGCGGCGTTCAGTTGCTCGGCCAGGGCCGCCGGCAGCTCCACAGCCGGGAAGGCGGCATACACGCTCGGGGAGGTGTGGCCGTCGGGGTATTCGAGTTCGGCTTCGGCCAGGGCGGTGCGGGAGCTGGGGCTCCAGTGCACGGGCTTGAGGCCCCGGTAGATGTGCCCGGCCAGCACCATCGCCCCGAACACGCCGATCTGGGCGGCTTCGTAGCTCTTCTGGAGGGTGAGGTAGGGCTGATCCCAATCGGCCCAGATGCCCCAGCGGCGGAAGCCGGCCTTCTGCCCTTCCACCTGCTCCAGGGCATAGGCGTGGGCCTTCTGGCGCAGGCTCACCGGGGTGAGCTCGGCCCGTTCGCTGCTCTTGAGGCCCTGCAGCACCTTCAGCTCGATCGGCAGGCCGTGGCAGTCCCAGCCAGGGATGAACCGCGCCCGCTTGCCCTGCAGCAGGGCCGTTTTATTGATGATGTCCTTGAGGATCTTGTTGAGGGCGTGCCCCACATGCAGGGCCCCATTGGCATAGGGGGGACCGTCGTGCAGGGTGAAGCTTTCGCCTGGGTTCTGCTGGCTTAGGCGCTCGTAGAGCTGCAGCTCTGCCCAGAACGCCTGAATCTCCGGCTCGCGCACCTTGGCGTTCGCCCGCATCGAAAAGGGCGTCTGCAGCAGGTTGAGGGTGTCCTTGTAGGAGGGCGCAGAGCTGGCGGTCACGGCGCCTGGGATAGCAAGGGCTGATTATCCCGCTTGGGGGCTGGAGGCCTCGAGCAGTTGATCGATCTCCTCGAAGGAGCTCACGACTGGGGCTCCCTCTCTGGCTCCCTCTGGGGTTTCCGGTTCGCTGCTGCTTGGGGAGGTTGGTTCGGACTCGGCGCGCACCCAGCGCTTGGTAACCGTTGCTTTGCGCTGTCCTGCTTTAAGGGCACTCAGCACACTGGCGCCGGAGCTGCTGATGGCGCCTGCGGCCTTGGCGCCGCTGCTGAAGACTTCCGAGAAGCTGGTTTGCCAGCGCTCCAAGGAAAAGAGTCTCTGTTGCTCTTCGGGGCTGAGCATGCGCCAGCGGCTCTGGAGCACTTCATGGCCCAGCCGGCCAATCAGCAGTGCTCCGCAAAGCACCGCCAGCATTGGAGAGCCCGTGAGTCGGTCGGCGCTGGTGACCAGGGTCAGGCCCAGCAGAAGCACTACCGCACCCCAGGCGGCATCGCGGGGACGGCTCAACTCGCTTGCCAGCAAAGGCAAGAGCATCACGGTGAGGCCCACCAGCAGGGCCAGGCTTCCGCTCAGGGTGGCCAGCATGGATCAAAGAGGCGTTGACCCCATTCTGGGGCGATCACTACAGTCAGGCCCTGCCCACCTGGCGGAATTGGTAGACGCGCTGGGTTTAGGTTCCAGTGGCTTCGGCTGTGGGGGTTCAAGTCCCCCGGTGGGCATTCGGTCGAGACCTCGCTTTTCCTAAGGTGGCGGCCTGATGTCCGGCGGCGCAATCCAGGGAATGACGCAGGCTCTGGTGTCGCCGAAGAGTGCTGAGCCCTCCGCTCAGGAGCTGCGCGCCTCGGTGAGTGCTGTCCCCAGGGAATATCTCGACCCCCCTGCGGCCTGGAACCCCACGGTGGTTCTCTTCCTCGGCGGATACGGTCTCGCGGCGATCACGATTGCCGGTTGGTTTGCCTGGGGATGGCCTTTGCCAGTGCTCCTGGCCACCGGCTTTCTGGCGCTGCACCTCGAAGGCACGGTGATTCACGACGCCTGCCATAACGCGGCCCATCCCAACCGGTTCTGGAATGCCTTCATGGGCCATGGATCGGCCTTGCTGCTGGGATTCAGCTTTCCGGTCTTCACGCGGGTGCACTTGCAGCACCACGCCCATGTGAATGATCCCAAGAATGATCCGGACCACATCGTCAGTACGTTTGGTCCGCTTTGGTTGATCGCGCCGCGGTTTTTTTATCACGAGTATTTCTTCTTCCAGCGCAAGCTATGGCGCGGTTATGAATTGCTCGAGTGGGGGATTGCCCGTGGCATCTTCTTCACAATTGTGTTCGCTGGAATTAAATATGGCTTCATCGACTTTGTCTTTAATTGCTGGTTCGCTCCTGCTCTGATGGTGGGAGTCACCTTGGGCTTGTTCTTCGATTACCTGCCCCATCGGCCCTTTTCGTCCCGCAATCGCTGGCACAATGCGCGGATTTATCCCGGTCGATTGATGAATTGGCTGATCATGGGGCAGAACTATCACCTGGTTCACCACCTCTGGCCATCCATCCCCTGGTTTGAGTACCGGCCTGCTTATCACGCAACCAAGCCAATCCTCGACGCCAAGGGATCACCTCAAAGGCTTGGATTGTTCGAGAGCCGCAGCGATTTCACCAATTTCGTCTACGACATCGTGATTGGTGTTCGCAGTCACCGCCGCCGCCGCAGCAAGTTGAGGCCCATCGCAGCGCTGCTTCCCTCGTTCCGGGCCAGGCGCCACGTGGTCGCCCTGCTGCATCGCACCGCGGTCTCGCCGAAGCGCTGA
>JBMSIW010000132.1:0-4674 GCA_049418265.1 Vulcanococcus sp. | reverse complement strand
CCAGGTTGTTCACGTTGAAAGCAGGGATGCCGTAGCCGTTTTCAGCGGCGTGGTCAAGCAGCAGCCGAAGCGGAACGAGCGCCATGGGGAAACCTCAAGGGAATGCGGGGGATCCTAACTGGCGCCTTTTCCCTCTAAATCGATTGACGCAGCCCAGTGTCGGCTGATTGCAGGGCCTGATCGCAAACCCGTTGGCTCAGCACCGCTTCAGCCAGGCCAGGCACCATCGGCCGGCCAGCTTGAGCCGCCTCGGCCCACCACTGGATCACTCGCCGGACCGGCGCAAGGCGTCCGTCGGGCCAGGTCTGCTGGAAGGCGATCTGGGGATCGGCCGCGAGCTCCTCGAGGGGGCCTCCATCGCGCGAGCGCCACAGCTGGAAGCCATGGACGTAGTCGCTTTGATTGCTTGAGCCGAGCACCAGGGTTCCCTCGCTGCCATAGACCTCGATCCAGTAGCCCCGGCCAGGACGGGTCACGGAGGCCAGGCTGACCTGGGCCGGCAGGATCTGGCCGTTGGCGGTTTCCAGCTCCAGCTGGAGCAGGGCAATGTCTTCGGCGTCGACAGCGGCGAGCCGGCCACTGCCATCGGCCAGGGGCCGCTGGGGGATGGCCATGCTGCGCAGGGCGCTCAGCTGGCGGGTGGGCCCCACCAGCCAATGCAAGGTGTCGAAGGCATGGGTGCCCAGGGAGCCGAGCACCCCACCGCCTGCAGCCCGCTGGGAATACCAATTCCAAGGGCGTGAGGCATCAGCGCGGCTGCCCATCAGCCAGTCCAGCTTCAGCAGCCAGGGGGTCCCAACCGCGTTCTGCTGCAGAAGAGAGGCCAACTGCATGAAGGCTGGAACGGCTCGGTATTCGAAATCCACGGCCACCGTCACACCCGCTGAGAGCGCCTGGCGTTGCAGCTCCTCAATCTGGGCGGTCTCCAGGGCGACGGGCTTTTCGAGCAGCAGGTGCTTGCCGGCGGCGATGGCCGCCTGCGCCAAGGCAAAGCGCGGCTCCGGCGGCGTCGCGATCACCAGCGCATCCACTCGGGGATCGGCCAGCAGCGCTTCAAAGTCGGTGAAACCGGGCAGCTCATGGCTGCGGCAGGCCTCATCGAGGCGTTCACTGCGGTGATGCCAGAGGGCTACCGGTTCGGTCAGGGGGCAGTCCCGCAAGGCCGGCAGGTGAATCTTTTCGCCGAACCCCAGTCCAGCCAAAGCAACACGAAGGGGACGCTGGCTGGAAAGGGATGGGGTCACAGCGGGGACGCGGTGGCGGATCAGGCGATCAGAAGCCTGCCAGGAGATCGGCCCCGGCCTCGCAGGAGGCCTGGATGGTGTCGCCGATCAGATCGTCCTTGGCGGGGGCCTGCCAGGTGCTGCCCCACTGGGGAATCCCGTTGATCGAGGTGTCGCGGTACAGGCTTTGAGCGCAGTCGATCTCCATCACATAGAGATCACTGGCGGGAGGACGGGGTTCGCTGCCATCGGCATTGGCCGGCTGATCCTCCGGGGGGGCTGGCTGAAAGCGACTCAGCACCGTGAGGTTGCCGTTGCGGTTCACCCGCAAACTGCCGGCATCCCACCACTGACGGCCGTCCGCGCTGGCGGGGACCTCATGCCAGTCGACCGGTCCAGCCCAGGCGGCCGGGGATGGTTGCAGCCAGAGCAGGGCGAGCCCCAGTAGCAGGCTCAGGACTCTGCTCACGCCACCACGGCCTTTTGGCATCCGTGCATCGTCAGCAGGCTGGCCAGGGTGCTGCGCAGCTTGGTGCGCGGAACGATGTGATCCACAAAGCCGTGATCGCGCAGGTATTCGGCGGTCTGGAAATCGTCCGGCAGCTTCTCTCGCAGGGTCTGCTCGATCACGCGGCGACCGGCAAAGCCAATCAGGGCCTTCGGTTCCGCCAGGATCAGGTCGCCGAGCATGGCAAAGCTGGCGGTCACGCCACCGGTGGTGGGGTGGGTGAGCAGCGGCATGTAGAGCAGCTCGGCCTGGCGATGGCGCTCCAGGGCCCCGGAGATCTTGGCCATCTGCATCAGCGAGAGCATCCCCTCCTGCATGCGGGCGCCGCCGGACGCGCAGACGATCAGCACGGGATAGCGGCGGGCGGTGGCTTCTTCGATCAGCCGGGCCAGCTTTTCGCCCACCACCGAACCCATGGAGCCGCCCATGAAGCGGAAGTCCATGACGCCGAGGGCCAGGGGGATGCCCTGCACCTGACACAGACCCGTGATCACCCCGTCCTTCAGACCGGTGGAGCGTTGGGTGTCACGGATCCGGTCCGCATAGCTGCGTCGGTCCTTGAAGGCGAGTGGATCAGTGGGGCTGAGCTCGCTGTTCATGGCTTCAAAGCTCCCCTCATCCGCGATCAACGCGATGCGTTCATCGCTGAAGATGCGGTGGTGGTAGCCGCAGCCACTGCAGACACTGGCGTTAGCCGCCAGGTCCTTGCGGTAAACCACCAGGCCGCACTCGGGACATTTGCTCCAGAGGCCGTCTTCCTCATTCACCTCCTGGGCGTTGCGCACCGCGGGAGCGGTCTTGCGGCGATCAGCGAACCAGTCGAACAGCGACATGGGGTTAGCGGCGTCCGGAAGTGGTGTTCAGACCATTAAAGGGCGCTCCAGCCCAAGCGCTCGCCGAGCTGTTGCAGCCAGAAGCCGTTGCCGGCGAGCCAGACGGCCAGTCCGCCACCGGCCAGAAAGGGGCCGAAGGGAAAGGGTTGGCCGCGTTTGAGCCGCCCGCTGATCAGCCCGGCGATGCCGAACAGAGCTCCACTGAACACCGCCAGCATCACGCTGAGCCCCAGGCCGGTGAGACCAAGCCAAGCGCCCAGCACTGCGGCCAATTTGGCGTCGCCCAGACCCAAGGCGGGTTTGCCCAGCAAGCGCTGGGCGCTCGCACTGGTGGCTTCGAATCCCAGCAGCCCGGCACTGGCGGCCAGGAGATGCCAGAGCAGCAGTTTCGGGGCCGCAATGGCCGTGATCAGCAACCCCAGCACGACGCCCCAGCGGCAGAGCGGTTCCGGCAGCCAGAGGTGGTCGAGATCAATCAGGATTAAGGGCAACAGCAGGCTGATGAACAGCCAGCCGCCCAGCAGGACCGCCAGGGCATGACTGTCGCCGAAGGCCTGGCTCTGGCCCAGGGTTGCTGCGACAAACAGTCCGGCGCTGAGCAGTTCGACGGCGGGGTAGCGGCTGCTGATGGCCGCACCGCAATGCCTGCAACGGCCCCGTAGGAGCAGCCAGCTGAAGACAGGGATGTTGTCCCACCAGGCCAGGGTGGTGCCGCAGCGTGGGCAGTGGCTGCGGGGCAGCACCACCGACTCATCGCGGGGGAGCCGCCAGGCCACCACGTTCAGAAAACTGCCCAGGCAGGCACCCAACAGGGCCACCAGCACCAGTTCCATTGGCGAGAGGCTCAAGGCGGAACGCATGGGGGTCTGCCTGTCAGTCTGTGGCGCCCTCCGTTGGCGTCAATCAAAAAGCCCACCGCACCACCTCGACAGGGAGGTAGGCACGGTGGGCTGGTGGGCGAAGCGTGCTGCGATCAGGCCAGCTTCTTCTTCTCTTCGATCATGCGGTGGATGATCGGGGTCAAGATCAGCTCCATCGCGAAGCCCATCTTGCCGCCGTTCACCACGATCGAGGTGGGGCTGGACATGAACGAATCGTGGATCATGTCGAGCAGGTAGGTGAAGTCGATCCCCCACTTCTCACGGGCGCCCTTGCGGAAGTGAATGATCACGAACGATTCATCCGGGGTGGGGATGTCGCGGATCATGAAGGGGTTCGAGGTGTCCACGGTGGGGACACGCTGGAAGTTGATGTCGGTCTGGCTGAACTGCGGGCAGATGTGGTTGATGTAATCCGGCATGCGGCGCAGGATCGTGTCCACGGTGGCCTCAGCCGAATAGCCGCGCTCTTTGTTGTCGCGAGCAATCTTCTGGATCCACTCCAGGTTCACGATCGGCACCACGCCCACCAGCAGGTCCGCCATGCCGGCCACGTCGTAGCCCTCACCCTTCACGCCGCCGTGGAGGCCTTCGTAGAAGAGCAGGTCGGTGCCGGTGGGGATGTTCTCCCAGGGGGTGAACTGACCGGGCTCGAGATTGGTGCCCAGGCGAGCGTTGTGCTCGGCGGCCTCCTCAACGGAGTGCAGGTAGTAGCGCTTCTGGCCCGTGCCGGTTTCGCCGTAGGTGCGGAACAGTTCGGCCAGCTTGTCGAAGAGGTTTGCCTCGGGGCCGAAGTGGCTGAAGTTCTCGCCCTTGGCCATTGCAGAGGCCATGGCCTCCTTCATGGGGCCGCGCTCGTAGCGGTGGTAGCTGTCGCCCTCCACCACGGCCGGGGTGATGCCTTCGCGCTTGAAGATGTGCTCGAAGGCGCGCTTCACGGTGCTGGTTCCCGCGCCGGAGGAACCGGTAACCGACACGACCGGGTGACGCTTCGACATCCGCGGGATCAGCAGAACTGCGGCTGAGTTTGGCAGGTCGTGGAACCCGTCCTGCCGAATCGTGACCGCCTTGTTGCCTGATCAGCTATCCAGGGCGGCCAGCAGCTGATCACCCATGGCCTTGCAGCCCAGCTGGGTGCAGCCCTCTGCCATCAGATCGCCGGTGCGGTAGCCCCCTGCGAGCACGCGATCCACGGCCTGCTCCAGATCGGCGGCGGCGGCGTCCTGGTGGAG
>JBMSIW010000131.1:0-4702 GCA_049418265.1 Vulcanococcus sp. | reverse complement strand
GCGACGATCTCGATCGTGTGCAGAGCGCCGGCGCCGATGCGGTGCTGGTGGGCGAATCGTTGATGCGTCAGAGCGATGTGACGGCGGCTTTGGAGACCTTGATCGCCGGCTGAGGCTGAGGGCTTTCCCCGTCGGCGCCACGTCGTTGCCACAAAAAAGCCCCCGCCAAGGCGGGGGCTTTGCTGCTGAAGGGCCGTCTGAGGATCAGACCTTGCGGGAGTAGAACTCCACCACCAGCAGTTCGTTGATTTCCAGAGCAACCCACTCGCGCTCGCACTTGCTGATCACCTTGGCGGTCAGCTTGTTCTTGTCCAGTTCGAGGTGAGGGGGGATGTTGGCCAGGCCTGGGAACTCCAGGTTGCCTTCGGCCAGCTTCTTGCTCTGCTTGCGCTCGCGGATGGCGACCACATCACCGGCTTTGCACTGGTAGCTGGGGATGTCCACGACGCGACCATTCACGGTCACGTGGCCATGGTTCACCAGCTGACGGGCACCGGGAACGGTGGGGCCGAAGCCGAGACGGAAGCAAACGTTGTCGAGACGGTTCTCGAGCAGCTTCAGCAGGTTGGTTCCGGTGGAACCCTCCTGGGCGCGCGCTTTCTTCACGTAGCGCACGAGCTGACGCTCGGAGATGCCGTAGTTGAAGCGAAGCTTCTGCTTCTCTTCGAGGCGGATGGCGTATTCGGAGCGCTTGCGACGGGCTTGGCCGTGCTGACCGGGGGGATAAGACCGCTTGGCGGACTTACGGGTGAGACCGGGAAGGTCTCCCAAGCGCCGCGTGATCCTCAGTCGAGGGCCGCGGTAGCGAGACATGGAGAAATCGGTTCAAGTTGATCCAGGCATGACCGGCCTGAGAGCATGGAGAGGAGCAATCAAGCTCAACCCCTTGCAAGGCCCGTTGCCACGCCAGTTGACGATCCTATCGCTCAGCCTGAAGCGCCCATGAACCGTCTGCTGCAACGGCTGCTGCTCGCCCTGATCGGTTTCTACCGGCTGGCCATTTCTCCTCTTCTGGGCCCCCCGCGCTGTCGGTTTATTCCGAGCTGCAGCGCCTATGGCCTGGAGGCGATTGAGCGCCATGGGCCCTGGCGCGGCAGCTGGCTGACCCTGAGGCGTCTGCTGCGGTGCCATCCCTGGACGCCCTGTGGCTGTGACCCGGTGCCCGATTGATGCCGCAGTTGGTCCTGATCACCCGCGAGGGCTGCTGTCTCTGCGCCGGCCTGGAGGAGAAGTTGCTGGCGCTGGGTTGCGCGTTTGAGCGCCTGGATGTGGATGCGGATCCCCAGTTGCTGGCCCGGTTTGACCTGGAGGTACCGGTCTTGATCGCGCGCGATGGTGACCAGGAGCGTGTTCTCCCCAGGCTTTCGCCGCGGCTGACGGCGCTGCAAGTGGGGGCTTGGCTGCAGCAGCAGGGCGTTCGCTGATCGACGCGGCCCACTGTCTTGTTTGAGGCTCACGGGACTGGTGGCGCTGGCGACGTTTTCTGCTCAGAAGCGGCTTAGAACAGCTCCATAGCAATCCCACCGATGACCGAGCGGCTCCATCCCCTGTTGCGTCAGGTTGGACTGGCGGTCCCCCCAGGGCTGGAGAACGCGCCGGTGGACAGCGTGAGCTGCGACTCGCGGCGGGTGGGGCCTGGCACGTTGTTCGTCGGCCTCCCCGGCACCACGGTGGATGGGGGCACCTTCTGGCCCGAGGCGTTGGCGGCGGGCGCAGCCTTGGCGGTGATCGGTCGCTCGGCCGCTGAAGCGCGTCCACCCGCCGATGGCGATCCGGTGCTGGTGGTCTCAGAGCCGGTGGCCCGCTGGGCTGGCCTGCTGGCGGCTGAGTTCTGGCAGCAACCCAGCCAGCGCCTGCGTTTGATCGGGGTGACGGGCACCAACGGCAAGACCACCACCACCCACCTGCTGGAGCACCTGGCCCGCAGCTGCGGTTATTCCCCGGCGCTCTTCGGCACCTTGGTGAATCGCTGGCCTGGCCAGAGCGTGACTGCGCAGCACACGACGGCCTTTGCCGATGTGCTCCAGGGGCAGCTGTCCATGGCGGTGGAGGCGGGAGCTCAGATCGGCGCGATGGAGGTGAGCTCCCATGCCCTCGATCAGCAGCGCATCAGCGGCTGCCGTTTCGCGGGTGCAGTCTTCACCAACCTCACCCAGGACCACCTCGATTACCACCCCTCCATGGAGGCTTATTTCGAGGCCAAGGCGCGCTTGTTCGACTCCCCGCTTCTGGATCCCGATCAGCAGCGCCCCTGTGCCGTGGTGAACGGGGATGACCCCTGGGGCCAGCGGCTGGCTGAGCGCCTGGGCTCCCGCTGTTGGACCAGTTCTTTGGAGGCCGGCAGCGGAGCAGACCTGCGCATGGAGCAGCTGGAGTTTGGCTCTGAGGGTGTGCGGGGTCTGCTGATCACACCGCAGGGATCGGGCGCGTTCCGCTCGCCGCTGCTGGGCAAATTCAATCTGATGAACCAGCTGCAGGCGGTCGGTGTTCTGCTGCAGCAGGGCTTACCGCTGGAGTCCATGCTCGCGGCCCTGGAGCACTTCAAAGGTGTGCCCGGCCGGATGGAGCGGGTTCAGGTCGCCCGCAACGAGTGCTGCGATGGTTCCCTGCCGGCTGTGCTGGTGGATTACGCCCATACCCCCGATGGCCTGGAGAGTGCGCTGAAGGCCTGTCGTCCTTTCGCCCAGGAGCGCCTGATCTGCGTGTTCGGTTGCGGGGGGGATCGCGACCGCACCAAGCGGCCGCAGATGGGGGCCATCGCGGCGCGTCTTGCTGATCAGGTGGTGGTGACCTCCGACAACCCGCGCACGGAAGATCCCCAGCGCATCCTGGATGACGTGGTGGCGGGGATCCCCGCTGGAACTCCCCTACAGGTGCAAGGTGATCGGGCTCAGGCCATCGCCGCAGCCATTGCCGCCGCTGGGCCGAAGGATCTGGTGTTGATCGCCGGGAAGGGCCACGAGGACTACCAAATCCTTGGCACCACCAAGGTCCCCTTCGATGATCGGGTGGAAGCAGAGAAGGCTCTGCGCGCCTTGCCCTGTTAGAGGGCTGCGAGCAGGGCCTCGATCTCGGCGGCGGTGGTGGTGATGTGGGTGCAGGCCCGCAGGCAGTCCGGGGCATCCAGGCGCCGGATCCAGAGGCCGGCTTGACCGAGCCTCTCCACCACCGCAGCGCTGTTCTGGCCGTTGAGCACATAACTCACCAGTCCGGCCGGCGGTGCTTCAGGGAGCAGGGTTCTGATCGCACGGTTGCGCTGAAGTCCCTGCCACAGCTGTTCGCTGCGTTGGCGGATGGTCTCGAGGCGACTGGCGGCATCCCCCTCGGCAGCCAACAGCTCGAGGGAGGTGCTCAGTCCACTCATCAGCGGCACGCAGGAGGTGGCCACCTCAAAGCGGCGACCATCGCGGTGCCAACTGCTGCCGGCGGCGCTTTCGTTGCGCAGGCTGCGCCAGCCGATCAAGGTGGGCTGAGCTTGCTCTAAGAGCCGCTCAGAGAGCGCGACTCCACCGAGGCCCTCGGGTCCGCAGCACCATTTGTGACCGGTGAAGGCATAGATGTCGGCGGCGCGAGCGGCTTCTTCGACCGGCAGGCTGCCCATCGATTGGGCTGCATCCACCAGCAGCCAGGGCTGCTTGCTGTGCTGCTTCAGTCGCTCGGCAACGGCTGCGATGGGCATCACAGAACCGGTGTTCCAGAGCAGGTGCGAGAGCACCACCAGCCGTGTCTGAGGGTTGAGCTGACGCTCCAGTTGTTCCAGGACGGCTGTCTCCAGCTGGGCTTGGGGCGTGCTTTGGCAGAGCTCCAGCACCGGCAGCGTGCTGAGGCTCAGGCCTTCGCGGCGGGCCAGTTCATGGCAGGCCGCCACGACGCCGGGATGCTCGCAGTCGCTGATCAGCAGCTCATCGCCGGCCTCCCAAGGCAGTCCCCAGAGCGGCAGTACGCAGCCGCTCGTCACGTTCTCCGTCAGGGAGATTCGATGGGGGCCGATGCCGCAGAGCGCCGCCAGGGCCGAGCGCACGCGAGCGGTTTCTTGCTCGATGAACGGCCAAACCGCGTTTGTGAAAGGCCCCAGTTCTTGGATCGTGCGCCAGCTACGGGTGATCGCCTCCAGCGACGGCGTTGGCAGTGGCCCTTGTCCGCCGTAGTTGAAGTAGGTCTTGTTGGCGAGGGCGGGGAAGAGCCCCCTGAGGCCATTGGCCTCTGCATTGGTGGCGATGCCCAAAATTGCCAGCTACATCGACAAGAAACGTCAGTCTTGCGTGCTTCGGCGGATGGTGCCTTGGCCGGGCGTCAGGTTGTCGCTAAAGCCACTTGGGTGCAACTTCCGGTTGCTGCAACCATTAATGCTGATTAGCCTCAGGGATGTCAGCCATGACTGGGATGCAGAGACTTCCGCCTCTGTGAATAGGTCTCAGCGCAATGCCTTTCATCTTCACTGGATGACATTGATGTTCAAGCGAGCTGCTCTGGTTGCATTTGTTCTGATGACGGCCTTGACGCCGTCACTGGCGAACCCCCTTGCTCGTGGTGACTTCGGCCAGAAACCCTGGGCGGTCAACCTTGACAGCCTGACTTTGGACAATCGTTCTTTCCGGTCAACGCAATGGACCGGTCGCAGTCTTCAGATGACCGTCATGTCTCTGCAGCCTGGTGAAGAAATCGGTCTTGAGAAGCATGACGAGGGTGATCAGTTCATCCG
>JBMSIW010000130.1:0-5091 GCA_049418265.1 Vulcanococcus sp. | reverse complement strand
GCATGGCTGTGTTCATGAGCATGCTCGTGTTCGCAATGGCCGTGGTCGTGATCGCAGTTGCTGTGATCGTGCTCATGGCTGTGCCCGTGCTCATGGCTGTGGCCGTGGTCATGGTTGTGCGCATGTTCATGACCGTGTTCATGACCGTGGTCATGGCCGTGTTCATGGACGCAGTGGCCGTGATCGTGGTCGCAGTCCTCGTGGTTTTGCTGGGCGGCCACCTTGTCGCTTTCAAAGAGGCCAACGCTGAGCAGGAGCGGCAGGCTGACTTCGCCTTTGACGGAACGCAGGATGCGGGCATCGGTCTTGATCTCCCGCAGCTTGGCTTCAACGCTGCTGAGGCGCTCTTCGCTGACCAGATCGCATTTGTTGAGCAGGAGGATGTCGCCGTAGACCACCTGGGCCCGGGCAACCTCGCCATCGAGGATCTCGTCGCTGAAATTTTCAGCGTCAATCAAGGTGATGATCGAATCGAGCCGGGTGTCCTCGCGCAGGTCGCTGCCCAGGAAGGTCATCGCGACGGGCAGGGGGTCGGCCAGGCCGGTGGTTTCGACGACGAGGTAGTCGACCGGATCGGGGCGGTCCAGGATTCGGTAGACGGCTTCGAGCAGTTCGCCGTTGATGGAGCAACAGATGCAGCCGTTGCTCAGCTCGACCATGTCTTCGCCGGTGGCGATGATCAGGTCGTTATCAATACCGATCTCACCGAATTCGTTGACCAGAACAGCGGTCTTGACGCCTTGCTGGTTGCTGAGGATGTGGTTGAGGAGGGTGGTTTTGCCGGCCCCCAGGAAGCCGGTGAGGATGGTCACCGGCAGTCCGGAGGGGGCTTGCTCCATCGCGTTGGCGCTCATGCGGAATTCGGTGGTGGCGCCCTCAGCAGCGCCAGCTCTCTGGACTCAGTCTGGGGCTTGGTTGAACCGAGGCGGGGCCCCTAGAACCGGAAGGTGGTTTTGATCAGGGCGCCCAGTTGGTTGAAGCTCTGGTTGCTTGGTGTCACCCCACCCTGGGGACGACTCAGATAGAAGAGCGCTGGGGTAACGGCCAGGTTGTCGCTGACCTGGAAGGAATACCAGCCCTCCCAGACGTAGTTGGCATCCTGCGGTGTTTCCCCGCCATAGAGGTTGGTGGCGTAGGTGGCTTGTCCCACGGCGAGCCCGGCGGTGTTGCCCTTCTCGAAGACATCGCTCCACTGCAGGCCCACGTTCCAGGAGAAGCTGTCTTTGACCAGACCTGTGGTCTCGACGCCCGGGTCGTAGGTGGTCTTGTTGGCACCCAGGCCTGCGCTGATCGATGGCAGCCAGCTGGCCTGGGTCGGGGCCCAGTAGCCGCCGAGGCCAAAGGCTGAGGTGGTGCCTGGGTTGAAGATCAGGCTGTTGAACATGAAGTTGGTGGTGTAGCCCACCCAGCCGTTCTCGTTCTGCATCTGGGAATAGATGCCGGCGATGCCCCAGTTGCTGGTGCTGTAACCCACCTGCACGGTTCCAGTGCCGCCGGCACCGGTGGTGGCGATGCCACCGAGGCTTGGGTCGCCGATGCCGCCGTAGGCGGCCACGTAGTTGGCACTGATGGAGTAGCCGTTCTTCTGCCACCAGATGCCCGCGCCGGCGCCGAGGTTTTTGTTGTAGGCCGTCGAGGCTCCGTTGGTGGTCGTGATATCGAGCACGCTCTGGCTTGGATAGACGCTGGGCCAGAGGGCCAACATGTCGTCCTGGCCTACGCGGCCACCGAGGGTGAAGGTGAAGTCACCGAGGGGGACTTGATAGAAGAGGCGATCGATATCAACTTCGGTTGGACCGCCATCGGATTGGAAGGCGATCTCGAGCTGCGAGAGGTTGGTGGGGGCGAGGAACGGCCCGCCAAAGCTGTTGCTGGCGAAGACGAAGTTGCCGTTGCGCAGGTTCACCCTGAGCAGGTCTTTGCCGGTGAAGCTGGTGTCCAGGGTGAGCTCCAGTTCGTAGTTGAGGGTGGCGGCCCCAAAACAACTCTTGGCCTGCTGAACTCCGAACTGAATGGAGGGCTGCTCGAGGCTGGGGCAGGCCGTGGTGGGACTTTGGGCGTTGCCAAGAAAGCGGTTCCCGCCAAGTACGAAGACACCCAGGCCCGAGAGCTTGGTGGTGGTGGAGAAGGCCAGGGCTTCGAGGGATCCCACCTTGGCCTCGAGCCCATCGACCCGTCCGCGCACCACGGCGAGTTCGCGCTCGAATTCCTGCAACAACCGCTTGCTCTCGTCGGTCACCTCGCTGATCCGCTCGAGGCAGGTGTTCAGCAGGGCGGCCGCTTCATAGCGACTGATCGCAGCGTTGCCGCGGACCGTGCCGTTGCCATAGCCAGCCACACAGCCGTAACGCTCAATCAGGTTGTTCAGCGCCTGATAGGCCCAATCGCTGGGCTGCAGATCAGCGAAGGAAGACTCAGCCGCGAATGCCGCCGCTGGGGTCAGGCTGAGCAGGGGAGCCAGGAGCCCCAGGGCGCAACGGCGGATCACAGGCGCTGCGCGAGGGCTTCAAGAGCCATCGGTGTGATCGAGGCCCTCTGGGGAGGCATGACGGAGGGGAATGCCTCGAGCATGGAGACGATCACCCGCTCCATGGCGAGCGATTGGGGCTCCTGAGGACTGGCCTGCCGCAGCAGTCGCTGAGCCTGCAGCAGGAATCCCCGCGCGTCCTGGTACTCGATGACCTCCACGATTTGACCTTGGGCCACGGCCCCCTCGTATTCCGCGACCGCTGCTGCGGCCAGCGCGCGGACCACATCAGCTGTGCTCGTGCCGGGCTGCACCGCTTGTTGAACGGCTTGAATCTCGGCCTGGGCTCGAGCCAGTTTCTGGCCCGTGCTGCTGGCGCTGGGATCCAGGCGCACCTGTTGCCTCAGGGCTTCGAGGCTGGCCAGAAAGGGGGGGATTCCGCGGGCGGCGAGAGCCGGTGCGATCGCTCCGTAGAGCTCATCGATGGGGTGCCCCACATGGGGCTCTGCCGCTTGGAACTCCCTTCGGGAGAGCAGCTCTTGGGCGACCAGCAGATGGCCCTGCATCTGGGCCAGGACCACCAGCAGATCGGTGCTGCTGGTGACTTCGGTGGCGTGGTCTGCGTGGCCTCCCTCGCCCCCTTCTCCGCCTTCACCTCCTTCGGCCAGCAAGGCCCCGTGCTGCTCGGCGCCATGGGGCGTTGCGCTCAGGGTTTCTGCGTAGGCCGTGGGGCCCAAAAGCCCAGCACTGAGCAGCGATGTGGAGGTCCCAAGACTCAGAAAAAGTTCCAGGGCACGGCGCTGTCTGGCCATCGGGACCGGCAGAAGTCCGCCCATTGTCGGGGTGCGTCTGATCTGCCCGGGTGCATCCGTGCCCTGGCGATGTGACGAATGAGACAGTTGCGTGTGAGGGACTGTTCAGCGAGCGGAGACCTCGAAGAACCCCATGCAGCCCCGCTCGGCGATCTGGTCTTGGTGGGGGTGGAACATGTAGCGCCCCGGAAAGGGGAAGGAGACCTCCAGGATCTGGCGCTCCCCGATTCCCAGGGTGATCACATCCGTGGTCTCGATCCAGTCTGGGCGGATCACACGGAACTCATTGGCGTGGAGGTGAAAGGTGAGGGGAGCCTCCAGTTCGGTCATGTTCATGACGTAGAGGCGAATCAGCCGATTGCGCTGGATCTGGATCGGCTGGTGCATGTAGGCATCCGGGATGCCGTTGAAGGCGTAGAGCTCATTACGACCGTCGTTGTTGAGGTCGTAGCCGCCCATCACCAGCACGAGCTCATCGGCGGCGGGTCTTGGCGTGACCGGGTCCACGATCAGCAGCCCAAAGAGTCCCTTGCCGATGTGCCGCGTCACCGGGGAGACGTGGCAGTGGTACGGATACAGGCCGGCGCGCGGTACCTCAAATTCATAGACCGCGCTGCGCCCCCGCAGGATCGGCTCCAGACCGTCCATCTCCGCCGGGTGGAGGCCATGGAAATGAAGGCTGTGGGAGGTGTTGTCGGCGTTGCGAAAGCGCACTCGGATGCGCTCCCCTTCCCGGGCCCGCAGGGTGGGGCCTGGGATCTGGCCGTTGAGGGTCCAGGCCTTGAACAGCACATCACCCCCAAGGGGCACGGTCACGCTGCGGGCCTCGACCTCAAAGACCCGCACGCTCTTGCCGTCCTCCTGCAGCACCGTGCCGGCCATGAAGCTGCGCAGCGTCCGCTGAGGGTCGAAGGGCCCCGAGACGTGCTGATTCCCCATGGCATGGGCTGCTTCGCCGCGCCCGAGCCATCCAGCCATGCCCAGGGAGAGACCGGCCGCCGCCGTGAAGAGCTGCCGGCGGCTGATGGGCAAGCCAGGCTGGAGCCATGCTCTCGACTCGCCCTGTTCAGAGGTCATCCGCAGCCATGCCTTGGTCCCGCGTGTCTGAAGTCTGCATCGCCGAAGTTGTCCGCTGATCCATGCACGTTCCGATCGAGCCCCTCCTGAACGCTGATGACATCCAAGCTCTGCAGGCAGCGCTGCGCGGCCCTCAGGCGAGCTGGGTGGAGGGGGCTCTGACGGCTGGCTGGCATGCCAAAGGGGTGAAGAACAACCATCAACTCGAGCCAGGAAGCCCGCTGCACCAGGAGCTGGCGCTGGGTCTGCGGGATGCGCTGCTCCGTCATCCCCTGGTTCAGGCCGTCGCCTTTCCCAAGCAGGTTCATGGTGTGTTGTTCAGCCGCAGCCGCGTGGGAGAGGGCTACGGCCGGCACGTGGATAACGCCTGGATGGCGGGCGGACGCAGCGATCTCTCCTGGACGCTCTGGTTGAGCGAGCCCGATGACTACGCGGGCGGTGCCTTGGTGCTGGAAACGCCCGCTGGCGAGGAGTCGTTTCGCCTTCCCGCGGGCCATGCGTTGCTCTATCCCAGCACCCTGTTGCATCGCGTCGAGCCCGTGGAGGCCGGTGAGCGCCTGGTTGCGGTGGGCTGGATTCAAAGCCGCATTCGCCATGGCGAGCAGCGCGAGCTGTTGTTTGAGCTGGACACGGCGCGGCGAGCCTTGTTTGAACGCTCCGGTCACGACGAGATCTTTGACCTGATCAGCCGCAGTTACAGCAACCTGCTGCGCCGTTGGGATGACTGATGGGATG
>JBMSIW010000129.1:0-5147 GCA_049418265.1 Vulcanococcus sp. | reverse complement strand
TGTTTGAGCGCGGTCTGGCCTGCTACGTGCTCGATGGCGACAACATCCGCCATGGGCTCTGCAAAGACCTGGGCTTCTCCGACGCCGACCGCGAGGAGAACATTCGCCGCATCGGCGAGGTCAGCAAGCTCTTCCTCGATGCCGGCGTGGTGGTCCTGACCGCCTTCGTCTCGCCCTTCAAGGCCGATCGCGACCGCGCCCGCGCCCTGGTGGCGGAGGGCGACTTTGTTGAGATCCACTGCGCAGCGGATCTGGAGGTCTGCGAGCAGCGCGACACCAAAGGCCTCTATGCCAAGGCCCGGGCTGGCGAGATCAAGGAATTCACCGGCATCTCGAGCCCCTACGAAGCCCCGGAGCAACCCGAACTGCGGGTCGACACCGGCAGCCAGAGCCTCGAGCAGAGCGTGCAACAGGTGCTCGAGCACCTCAGCCGCTCTGGGGTGATTCCTCAGTGACGGACGCCCAGGGCTGACCCCAGGCATCCAGGAAGGTCTTCAGGCAGCTGGCCACCGGCACGGCCAGCAGCAGCCCGAGCAACTCGCCAAACCCCATCAGGCTCCCCACCCGAGAACCGATCGGCAGGCACACCAACAGCCAGGCGGGCTGCAAGCCAACGATGCTCCCCATCAAGCGGGGCTGAATGACCTGATCGACCACCTGGCCCACGCTGATCGCCGCGGCCAGCACCTCAAGGGCCGTACGCGGGTTATCGAAGGCCAGCAACACGCTGACCAACACGATCGTGACGGCGCTGGCGTAGGGCACCAACGTTGTGAAGCCAATGGCCACGGCGAAGAGCACGCCATAGGGGATGCCCAGCAGGGTGAAGACGCCGATCTGCAGCACGCTCAAGATCAGCGCGAGCAGCACCTGCCCGGCGAAGTAGCCCCGGAAGGTGCGGTTCAAGGTGCTGAGCACCAAGGCGCGCATCGAGACCGGTAGCCAGCGGGCCAGGCCGGCCACGATCGCGTCGCCCCCCAGCAGCAGGAACAAGGCCAGCACGGCCACGATCAGGGTGTTGACCGTGAGGCCCACCGTGGCGCCGAGGATGCCAAGGGCCCGCTGACTGAGCTGGCTGGCGATCTGACTGGCCCGGGCAAAGAGGGCGCTGCTGAGATCGGTGAATTCCGTCGGCAGGCCCCGGTCGCCGGCCCAATGCTCGAGGCGATCGAGCAGGCCCTCGGCCTCCACCAACCAGGAGGGCAGCACGTTGATCAGCTCGCCGAGCTGCTCAACCAACCGCGGCAGCAACCAAAGAGCAGCCAGCACCAGCAAGCCCAAGGCCAGACCCACCACCGCCAGCACCGCCAGGGGGCGCGGCAGGCCCCGCTGCGCCAACCAGCGGGTGGGCAGATCCAACAGGAACGCGATCAGCGCAGCCCCGAGAAACAGCGCGGGGAAGGGGGCCAACGGCAGCAAGAGCTGGCGCAGCACCCAGAGATTCAGGGCCAACAGCGGCAGCGCCAGGCTCAGCCGCAACCACCAGGGCAAAACCAGACGCTCAAGCATCGCTGTCCCCGCGGGCTGGCTCAGTCACTCACATCTGAGCCAGGTAAGCGGCGCTGCCCAGTTCCAGCAAGCGGGCGTCCTTGGCTGCGACTTGATCGTGGAGCGACTGGCGATAGGCCGCCACCCGCTCCGCCAGAGCGGCATCGGCGGTGGCCAGGATCTGGGCGGCCAGCAGCCCCGCATTGGCTCCATTGCCAATGGCCACGGTTGCCACCGGAATCCCCGCAGGCATCTGAACGATCGAGTGCAGGGAATCGACCCCCGAGAGGGCGCGGGTCTGCACCGGCACCCCAATCACCGGCAACGGGGTCAGCGAAGCCACCATGCCGGGCAGGTGGGCCGCTCCCCCGGCGCCCGCAATGATCACCTTGAACCCACGCTTGGCGGCCTGCTGGGCAAAGGCCACCATCTCCAACGGGGTGCGGTGGGCCGAGAGCACCCGCACCTCCGTGGCAATCCCAAAGCTGTGGAGCATCTCCACAGCCGGCTGCATGGTGGGCAGATCGGAGTCGCTGCCCATCACCACGGCGACCTGAGGGGCATCAGACATCGGCACGACCTGGACTTGCCAGCGAGGATGGCATGGTTCTGTTCTCGCACCGGATGCGCTGGCTGAGCCACGTTCGCTTGCCCCTGGAACCGGGGAGCTGGCGCATCGGCTGCGAGAACGGGCAGATCGTGGCGATCGAACCCCTGCCAGAAGGGGCTGCCGCGGCCGGTGAGAACTGGCAGGGCGACTGGCTGAGTCCCGCCGGCGTCGATCTCCAGATCAATGGCGGCCTGGGGCTCGCCTTCCCGGAACTCCAACCTGCCGACCTGCCGCGGCTGCTGGAGCTGCTCGAGCTGCTCTGGCGTGATGGCGTGGAGGCCATCAGTCCCACCCTGGTGACCTGCGGCATTGCGCCCTTGCGCCAAGCGCTTTCGGTGCTGCGTCAGGCGCGTCAACAGCACCGCCCCGGGCGCTGCCGCCTGCTGGGGGCCCATCTCGAGGGACCCTTCCTGGCCGCCGCCAAGCGCGGCGCTCACCCGGCGGAGCATCTGGCGGAGCCGAGTCTCGAGGCCCTCGAGGCCCGCATCGGCGGCTTCGAAGACGAGATCGCCCTGGTGACCCTGGCGCCGGAGCTGCCTGGGGCGGAGAGCGTGATCGCCGCCCTGCGGCGCCGTGGGGTCCTGGTGAGCCTGGGCCACAGCGCCGCTAACGAAGCGCAAGCTGGCGCCGCCTTTGAGCAGGGCGTCGGCATGCTCACCCACAGCTTCAATGCCATGGCGGGCCTGCAGCACCGCAGTCCGGGCCCCATCGCCGCGGCCGTGCTGCGGGGCGACGTGGCCCTCGGCCTGATTGCCGATGGGGTCCATGTGGCCCCATCGATGGCCGTGCTGCTGCAGCGACTGGCCCCGGATCAGGTGGTGCTGGTGAGCGATGCCCTGGCGCCCTACGGCCTGGCGGATGGGACCCACCGTTGGGACGAACGGGCCCTGATCGTCGAGAACGGCAGCTGCCGCCTGGAAGACGGCACCTTGGCGGGCGTGACACTGCCCCTGCTGGAGGCGGTACGCCGGCTGGCGAGCTGGAGCGGCGATGGGGAGCGAGCGATTGCCGCGGCCACCGTCCTGCCCCGCCGGCTGCTCGGGGAGGAGCGCAGCTGCATCCAACAGCTCCTCGATCGCCCCCTGCGGGACGCCCTGCGCTGGAGCGGCCCGGCCTCAAGCCTGCGCTGGCGCCGGGCCGGCTGAATAGGATCCGCGCCAACCCCCTCCGTGCCCATGCCTCCTGAGCAGCTGCTGACCGACAAGCAGGCCGATAAGCAGGCAGAGAAACAGGAGGTCAAGGGCTACTTCGAGACCACCGGTTTCGATCGCTGGAACCGCATCTACAGCGAGTCCGACGACGTGAACCGGGTGCAGCGGAACATCCGCATCGGCCACCAGAAAACCGTCGACAACGTGCTGGCCTGGCTCAAGGAGCAAGGCAACCTGGCGGGCCGCAGCTTCTGTGACGCCGGCTGCGGTGTCGGCAGCCTCACCCTGCCCCTGGCCCAGCTGGGGGCGGGCTCGATCGCCGCGTCTGATCTCTCCGAGGCGATGGTGAAAGAGGCGGAGCGCCGTGCCAACGAGGCCGGCGTACAGAAGGGCCAAATCCAGTTCCTGGCCTCCGATCTCGAGAGCCTCAGCGGCCGCTACAACACCGTGGTCTGCCTGGACGTCTTCATCCATTACCCCCAGCAACCCGCTGAGGAGATGGTGCGTCACCTCGCCTCCATGGCCGAGCAGCACCTCATCGTCAGCTTTGCCCCCTACACCCCCCTGCTGGCGGTGCTGAAGGGAATCGGGCAACTCTTCCCCGGCCCCAGCAAAACCACCCGGGCCTACACCCTGCGTGAGAAGGGCATCGTCAAGGCCGCGCAAGAGGCTGGCTTTGTGCTCAAGCGCCGCAGCCTCAACAAGGCCCCCTTCTACTTCTCGCGGCTGCTGGCCTTCGAGAAGGCCTGAGGCAGGGGGGCCTCCAGCTGTAAGCACTCCCCCGTGGGGCCGCGCAACGTGGGGCCGCGCAAGTTGAGGCGGTGGGCATGGAGCCAGTAGCCCCCCGCCCCGGGGAGCACCCCAGGCTCCGCCAAGCCACCTGGGCGATAGAGGGGATCCCCCAGCAGGGGGGCACCCACGGCTGCGGCATGAATCCGAATCTGATGGGGCCGCCCCGTGGCAATGGCCACCTCCACCTGGCAGGCCTCGGCGCCTCGCTCCAGCAGGGTCAGCTCACTGCGTGATGGCAGCGCGGCCGGATCCCCCGGCTCCGCCGCACACCAGATCTGCCCCAGCAGCGGGTGCGGCCGCCGGCCAATGGCCGCTGTGACCACGCGGGTCTCTCCCAGGGCCCAGTCATCCGGCAAGGGTTGGGTCAGGGCCCGATAGAGCTTGCGGCAGCTCTGCCCAGGCGAGGCCTCAGCGACCTGGGCCGTGCTGTCGCGGAGCTGGGCACTGAGCCAGGCGCGACTGGCACTGCGCCGCGCGCAGACCAAGAGACCGGAGGTGAAGCGTCCCAGGCGATGCACCGGCCGGGCCTGGGGGGCCCAGCCCTGCAGCTGCGTCAGCAGGGTGTGCTCCAGAAAGCCTCCCGCCGGGAGCACCGGCAGGCCACTGGGCTTGTTCAGCACCAGCAGATCCCCGTCGTCCAACACGATCGAGCTCTGATGCAGCACCGGCACGGCAGGTTCTTGCCAGGGGGGCCGATGCCACACCAGACGATCGCCGGCTGCGAGAGGGCCATCGGCCAGAAGCCGCTGGCCGTTGCACTCGATCTCGCCGGCGGCCAGCCGCTCCATCCACACCGAGCGGTCCGAATGGGCATAGCGCTCGGCGTAGAACCCGGCCGCGCTGGGCGCCTGGACCTGGACCCGATCGCGGTAGAGGTGCCCGCGGTTGAAGGCCGCCGGCAGCCAGTCTTCACGTGGAAGCTTGGCGCTACTCAACCAGGCCGTTTTCCAGGGCGTAGCGGACCAGTTCGGTGCGGCTGGCGGTGCCGGTTTTGGTGAACAGCCGGCTCACGTACTTCTCCACATTGCGGATCGACGTTTCCAGACGCCGCGCGATCTCCTTGTTCATCATTCCCTCCGCCACCAGCTGCAGCACCGAGGCTTCCC
>JBMSIW010000128.1:0-5247 GCA_049418265.1 Vulcanococcus sp. | reverse complement strand
GTCATCTGTGCGATCAGGTTCTGCTTGGTGTTGTTCTTGGCGAAGGTGACAGGGCGCCCTGTGAGGCGAACCCGAGCGCCGAAATAAGGCCCTGGTTGGTTGCTGATCGTGTTGTCGGCGATGGTTGGATAAGCGGGGATCTCATTGGAGACCCATAGCTCGAGGTTCGCGTGGGGCGTCGCCTGCCAGTTCAGAGAGCCTTCGACGCCACTGTTGTCACTGTGATAGCCGGTGTAATCCCAGTTGAAGCCCCGCACGTACATCGCTAGTTGGGGGTAGGAGGGGATTCGATAGCCCAGCTCCACGTCCCAGCCGGGCACCACCCGCTCGGTGTAATCGATGTTGTTGATGGTGATGTCTTTGGCGGCTGAACCGTTGATGTACCAGTTGTTTCGCAGCTCAAAACTCTTCCAGAAGCCCTCCGCGCCGATGCCCCAGCGGGTGTAGGGGGTGGAGTAGTTCGTGGTGCGCAGGTCCCAGAAGCCGTTGAGGCCAACCATCGCCTCTTCGCCCAAGCGATAACGGCTGCCAAGCCCAACGTTGACCTGCGGCTGAGCCGAGGTTTCCAGGGTGACCCTGGCCTGGCCAAACATCAGGCCCATCGGATCACCAGCCTGGTCGTAACCCAGGGTTTTCAGCCGCATGAAGCTGTCGAGGTACCCGGTGAGGTCACTGCTGGTGGCAGCGTTGAGGCCCAGGGTGGTCTGGGCAAAGAAGGGGATTTTCTTGATCTGCTTGTTGGCGTAGTCCACGCCGCTGCTGATCAAGGTGCGGGTTACTTCCGACTGCACCACTCCACCGAGGTCGATGCCGCTGCCATTGACCATGGCTGGTCCGTACTGGGCCGCGTAGCCGGCGCCTTTCTGGACGATGCGCTCAAAGAGGTTGCGTGGTTGGCGTGACTCGGCGGGGCCAAGGCAGGCGGCAGAGCGTGGATTTTCGAAGACATCGCATTTCCACGGCTGGTGCGCCATGGATTTGCCGAAGGTCACCTGTGGAACGGCCGTTGTGGCGTTCGGATCGGTTTTGAGCAGAGGTCCTGTGCCCGGCTGGTTGTTGGCCTGCTGAAGACCGAGCTCTATGGCGCTCAGCGTCGTCCCTGCTGAAGTTGGCGTGGCAGCGAGGGGTGCTTCTGCCTTGACTCCGGCTGTGCCGAACGCGACGAAAAGGCCACTAGCCCAAAGCGCCGAGCGTTTCCCAGCATTCTTTATTCGCTGCCTGTCCAAGCCCTTGCATTGATCAATATTTTCCTATTCACCCATCTTGGGCACCTCTTTTGACTTTTGTTTGGTCGCTTGTGCGGTTGTCTACCAATTTGAGGGTGGGACGCCTGGGCAGAGTTGTTGAGTCGTGGAATAGACGAGTAGCTCGTCATCCTTGCTCGGGCCGTCTGGGAATTGCTCGATCCAGACTTGCCGCTCGAAGGCTATGGGCTGCTTCTCGAGGCGCAGTGCACAGAGCATCGCAGCTGTTTGCCTGTGCTTCTCCTGCCTGGTCAGCACTCGGACGTCGAACCCCCCAAACGGCATGCTCTGAGCGAGCAGAACTACAGCTAGAGGCAGCATCACAGCTCGCGTGGGCTCAAGGGGGTGCCCGGCAGTTTCATCTCACCAGCGCTGCGGCTGCTCTGGAGCGCCAGTTGCCGTTGGTAGATGGATTGCTCGTGGGTGATCCGTGAGATCACAAAGCTGGCGACGGCGCAGACGAACAGGGGCTTGAGGATCAGCAGGTCTTTGGTTAAGGCAAAGACCAGGAAGACGGCGGTGATCGGTGTGCGTGAGCAGGCCGAGATGAAGGCTGCCATCCCGGCGAAGACAAACGTGCTGGGGGCATGACCCGAGAGCTGCTCCGCAATCCCGGCAGCGGTCAGTCCCAGCGCGCCTCCCAAGGTGAGCATGGGTGCGAATAGGCCCCCGGGAGCTCCGGTGGCGGCGGCCAGGCCCGTGGCAAAGAACAGCAGCGTGAAAATCCCGATGGCCTTGGTCATCTCCACATGGCCATCGGCGATGGCGTGCTGCAGGCCGGCATGGTTGCGGAACTCCGCCGGCAGGGCCGCATAGAGGCAGCCCAGCACCAGGCCCCCCAGCACCATGCGCGGCACCAAGTTCCCGGCAAAGAGCCGCTCACCAACGCTCTGCATCCGCACGACATAGCGGGTGTAGAGCTCGGCCAGCAGTCCCACCACCAGGCCAAGCAGCACCAGGTAAACCAGGTCTTTCGGCAGGAATTCGACGTTGGGTTGGTACTCGCTGCTGATCTGGAATCCCTTCTGGCCCAGACCTGCCGCATGCTCCCCCAGGTTCGCCAGGCCCATCCAATCGGCCCAGAAGCTTCCTGCAAAAGCTGTTCCCAGTACCAACAGCAGCAGGGTGGGGCCTGATTTGCGCAGCAGTTCCTCGATGGCATAGAAGAAGCCGCCCAACGGGGCGTTGAACACCGCGGCGATCCCCGCTCCACCGCCGGCCGCCACGATCACCCGCAACAACGAGGGTGGGGCCTTGAACCAACGGGCCATCTGCCAGCCAACGGAACTGCCCATCTGCACCGAAGGGCCCTCGGGACCCAGGGGGAAGCCGCTGCCGATGGCCAGGATCCCGGCCAAGAGTTTCACGATGGCCACCTGCAGATCCATGGGCAGGCTCTGACGCGCGAGGAAGCGCATCACCTGCGGGATGCCGGATCCGGCCGCCGTGGGGGCCAGCACGCTGATCAAGGTGGCCGAGAGCAAGCCGCCCAGGGCTCCCATGGCAGGGAGCACCACCCATGGGCTCGCCAGGTTCAAAAGGCCCAGGCGCCAGCTCCCGAGCCAGCCCACGCCGGTTTTAAACAGCAGCCCTGCGGCCGCTGCGCCCAGGCCGGTGACGATCAGGGTGAGGACCACGGCAGGCCAGCGCTGCTGGAGCAAGCGCTCCAGGTTGCGGCTGGCCCGTTTGGACTGCAGTTCGAGCTTGAGGCCGTGGGTGTGCAACGGGATCAGACCCCAGCCAGCACCTTCGCTTCCTCGTCGCTGCTCACGACGCGACCACTGTCTTCGAAGCCCTCGATCTGATCGAAGTTCAGGTAGCGGTAGAGCTCGGCACCGTTCGGATCAATCTTGGCTGCGGCGATGGCCAGGTAGTCCTCCTTGCTGGGGATGCGGCCCAGTTGGGCGCAGACCGCCGCCAGTTCGGCGCTGCCCAGATACACCTGGGCGCCGTTGCCGAGGCGGTTGTTGAAGTTGCGGGTGCTGGTGGAGAACACGGTGGTGTTGTCCTCCACGCGGGCCTGGTTGCCCATGCAGAGCGAGCAGCCGGGCATCTCCATGCGGGAGCCGGCCTTCTCGAAGATGGCGTAATAGCCCTCCTGCTTGAGCATCTCCTCGTCCATGCGGGTGGGCGGGCAGACCCAGAGGCGGGCTGTGTTCTCACCTTGGCCATCGAGCACCGTGGCGGCGGCGCGGTAGTGGCCGATGTTGGTCATGCAGGAGCCGATGAACACCTCATCGATGCGATCGCCCGCCACCTCGCTCAGCGTTTTCACGTTGTCGGGGTCGTTGGGGCAGGCCAGGATCGGCTCGGTGATCTCATCGAGGTTGATCTCGATCACCGCGGCGTACTCGGCGTCGGCGTCCGCTTCCATCAGCACGGGGTTCGCGAGCCACTCCTCCATGGCCTTGATGCGGCGGGCCAGGGTGCGCGCATCGCTGTAGCCCCTGGCGATCATGTTCTTGAGGAGCGCCACGTTGCTGCGCAGGTACTCGCTCACCGTCTCCACGCTCAGCTTGATGGTGCTGCCGGCGCAGGAGCGCTCGGCGGTGGCGTCGGTGAGCTCGAACGCCTGCTCGAGCTTCAGATCCGGCAGGCCCTCGATCTCCATGATCCGGCCGCTGAAGATGTTCTTCTTGCCGGCCTTCTCCACGGTGAGCAGCCCCTGCTGGATCGCCACGTAGGGGATGGCATTCACCACATCCCGCAGGGTCACGCCCGGCTGCAGCGAGCCGGAGAACTTCACCAGCACCGATTCGGGCATGTCGAGCGGCATGGCGCCGATGGCGGCCGCGAAGGCCACCAGGCCTGAGCCGGCGGGGAAGGAGATGCCCAGGGGGAAGCGGGTGTGGCTGTCGCCGCCGGTGCCCACGGTGTCGGGCAGGAGCATGCGGTTCAGCCAGCTGTGGATGATGCCGTCGCCGGGGCGCAGGGCCACGCCGCCGCGGGAGCTGATGAAGTCGGGCAGCTCGGCGTGGGTTTTGAGGTCCACCGGCTTGGGATAGGCCGCGGTGTGGCAGAAGCTCTGCATCACCAGATCGGCGGAGAAGCCCAGGCAGGCCAGCTCCTTCATCTCATCGCGGGTCATGGGCCCGGTGGTGTCCTGGGAGCCCACGGTGGTCATCAGCGGCTCGCAGCTGGTCCCCGGCCGCACACCCGCCAGGCCGCAGGCCTTGCCCACCATCTTTTGGGCCAGGGTGAAGCCCTTGCCGCTGTCGGCCGGGGCCGTGGGGCGGATGAACAGATCGCTGGCGGGGAGACCCAGCTGGGCGCGCACCTTGTCGGTGAGGGAGCGGCCGATCAGCAGCGGGATGCGGCCGCCCGCACGCACTTCATCGGTGATGGTGCTGGGCTTGAGCTCGAAGCGGGCCACGATCTCGCCGGCCTTCTCCTCACCGGCGGCGCGCTCGATCGTGCCGGCATAGGGGCGGATCGTGATCACATCGCCCGAGTTGAGGGCGGTCACGTCGCACTCGATCGGCAGGGCGCCGGAGTCTTCGGCGGTGTTGAAGAAGATCGGCGCGATCTTGCCGCCGAGCACCACGCCGCCGCTGCGCTTGTTGGGCACATGGGGGATGTCGGTGCCGGTGTGCCAGAGCACCGAGTTGATGGCGGATTTGCGGGAGCTGCCGGTGCCCACCACATCGCCCACGTAGGCCACGGGGTGGCCCTTCTGCTTCAGCTGGCTGATCAGCTCAAGGCCGCCGGGCATGCGGGTTTCCAGCATCGCCGTGGCGTGCAGGGGGATGTCCGGGCGGGTGGTGGCGTGGGTGGCCGGCGACAGATCGTCGGTGTTGGTTTCGCCCTCCACCTTGAACACCGTCACGGTGATCTCCGCGGGCAGCTCCGGCTTGGCGGTGAACCACTCGGCATCGGCCCAGCTGTCGATCACCCGCTTGGCGTAAGCGTTGCTGGCGGCCAGCTCCAGCACATCGTTGTAGGCGTCGTAAACGAGCAGGGTGCGGCTGAGGCCCGTGGCGGCGGCCTCGGCGATGGCGGTATC
>JBMSIW010000127.1:0-5335 GCA_049418265.1 Vulcanococcus sp. | reverse complement strand
TCGCCTATCTCGATTTCGGGATGATGAGTGAGGTGAGCCGCGAGAGCCGCAC
Organism: Vulcanococcus sp.; assembly: GCA_049418265.1. Taxonomy (GTDB): domain Bacteria; phylum Cyanobacteriota; class Cyanobacteriia; order PCC-6307; family Cyanobiaceae; genus Vulcanococcus. Next base: position 5,283 of record JBMSIW010000127.1, on the reverse strand, counting down.
CGGGCTGATCCAGGCGGTGGTGCACCTGGTGAACCGCAATTTCGGAAAGCTCAGCAACGACTTCGTCAGCCTCGGCTTCCTGGCAGAAGACGTGAACCTGGAGCCGATCGTGCCGGCCTTTGAGCAGGTGTTTGGCCAGGCCATGGAGATGGGCGTCAGCCGCATGGATTTCAAGGCCGTCACCGACGACCTCAGCGGGGTCATGTACCGCTTCCCCTTCCAGGTACCGCCCTATTACGCGCTGATCATCCGCTCGCTGGTGACGCTCGAGGGCATTGCCCTGAGCGTGGACCCCGACTTCAAGATCCTCGGCGCCGCCTATCCCTATTTCGCCCGCCGGTTGATGGAAGATCCCGACCCGCAACTGCGCAACAGCCTCAAGGAGATGCTGTTCGACGGCGAGATCTTCCGCTGGCAGCGGCTCGACAACCTGATCAGCAGTGCCGCCAGCGGCAGCCAGCTCGACCTCGATGGCCTGCTGGATCAGGTGCTCGATTTCCTGTTCTCCCCCAACGCCGGCATGCTCCGCAGCCAGCTCGTGGAAGCCGCCGTGAACCAGATGGATGCCTTGGGCTGGCAAACCGCTCTGCGCATCAGCCAGCGACTGCCCAGGGCCCTGAGGCCTCCAGGCCTACGGGACCGAGACCCCATTACCTCAACCGATGTGGAGCTGCTCTCCCTGGAGCCCATCCAACGGCTCGTGGCGATCCTGGGGCAACTGCCAGGCTTCGATCCACAGCTCCTGCTGAAGCGAATTCCCAGGCTGCTCCAGGAAATCGAGCTGCGGCGGATGGGTGCAGAGATGGCCAGAAGCCTGGCCGAACGCAGCGTGGTGCGACTGGTTCGTGATGTGCTGGTCAGCCCGGCTTAGGGTCAGCGCACCGTTTCAGGCCTCCATGGCGCGCCGCAAACGTCAGCGACTGCTCGCTGCAGCCCTGGGTATGAGTTTGCTGGGGGGTCCTTCGGCACTGGCAGCCGAAAACGTGGTCTTCGTCACCGGTGCTTTCCGGCGCTCGATCCCCGTCGCTGATTTCCAATATCTGGCGGAGACAGGCCAGGCCAGAGGTCTTCTGGCGGATCTGCTGACCTTCACCAAGATGCAGCCCAGCGAGGTCTCGAAACTGCTGAAGGCAGAACTGGCGATCCCACTGGTGCTCACCAGCCGGCTGTTGAGCACCCGACTCGGAGAGGCCATCCTGGCCCGGATCGCCCAGATCATCTATCCACTGAAGGCCAAGAAAGCGGGGATTCCGGCCCTGCGGGGTGGTGTGATCAACGCTCTGGTGGCCGGTGACGGCAAGATCAACGCCATCAACTTCATGCAGGCCTACCCCGTCGATGAGATGGAGGTGAGCATCCCCGCTCTGATCAGCGTGCTGAACAAGGCCAAATCCATCAGCCAGCTGATCGCCTTCTTCTCCGATTCCCCCCTTGATGGACTGCGGGGCGAGAACAAGCCTGACCCGTAGATTCGAGCTCAGACCGTCCCTGTCGACCGTGCCCCTGCTGTCTTCCCTTCGCCGGCGTCTGGGACACAGCCGCCCTTCGATGCAGGACTGGCCAGGGCTCATTGAGGGATACCGCAAGTGGCTCCCGGTCAGTGACAAGACACCGGTCATCACCCTGCGGGAGGGTGCAACCCCCCTGATCCCAGCCCCAGCCGTCGCTGAACGGATCGGCAAGGGGGTGAAGGTCTATCTGAAATACGACGGCCTCAACCCCACCGGTTCCTTCAAGGACCGGGGCATGACCATGGCCATCTCCAAGGCCAAGGAAAGCGGCTCAGAAGCGGTGATCTGCGCCAGCACAGGCAACACATCGGCAGCCGCAGCCGCCTATGCCCGTCGCGGCGGCATGCGGGCCTTTGTGCTGATTCCCGACGGCTACGTGGCCCAAGGGAAGCTGGCTCAGGCGCTTCTCTACGGAGCAGAAGTGCTGGCAGTGAAGGGGAACTTCGATCGGGCCCTGGCCATTGTTCGCGAAGTGGCCGACCAATATCCCGTCACCCTGGTCAACTCCCTCAATCCGTACCGGCTCCAAGGACAAAAGACAGCGGCCTTTGAAGTGGTGGACGCCCTGGGGGAAGCGCCTGATTGGCTCTGTATCCCGGTGGGAAATGCCGGGAACATCAGTGCCTACTGGATGGGCTTCAACGAGTACAAGGCCGCCGGTCACAGCCGCAAGCTGCCCCGAATGATGGGTTTCCAGGCGGCTGGATCAGCTCCGCTCGTGCTGGGCCACACGGTGGAGCAGCCCGACACCATCGCCACTGCGATCCGCATCGGGAACCCGGTCAATAAGGAGAACGCCCTCAAAGCTCGCGCGGAAAGCAACGGCGATTTCATGGCGGTCACCGATGGCGAAATCATCGAGGCCTACAAGCTTCTCGGTGCCGGTGAAGGTGTCTTCTGCGAACCCGCCAGCGCTGCCTCCGTGGCCGGTCTGATCAAACGACGTGACGAGGTTCCTGCAGGGGCAACGGTGGTCTGTGTGCTGACCGGGAACGGCTTGAAGGACCCCACAACCGCCATCGAGCACAACGACTCCAAATTTCATACCGGCCTCGATCCAGACACCGCCAAAGTCGCCGAAGTCATGGGCTTCTGAGCCGTCCGGCACGACCGATGAGACCTGGCCTCGGCAGTTGCCGAGGCTTTTTTATTGCCCCCAAGGGCAGCCAACCCACAAAGCGTCTGTCCACAAGCTGAGGAAAAGCAGTCCTCTCAACTGGGGAGCACGCGGGAGGAAAGCAAAGCGCATCGAAGCATCTGATTCCACAGGAACGGGAAACCGGGGAAATCGCCTGATTTGGGGATCGGCGTCCGGCCCTGTCCCGAGGACTGTGGAATCAAAACCCGTTGCGTCAACACGGTTGTGCTGGGTTTTCCTGGTTTTCCCCGAGACCTACGACTACGGGTTTGGTTTTGTCTTTTTAAAAATCCAAATCCATAAACAGTGGTCTGGGGATGGACGGGGATCTCGAACCCCTTGCCCGTTGCGCTTCCGCCCGGCTTGTGGAAGCGTGGGGGCCCCTTTCGCTCCGCCATGAAGCTGGTCTGCTCACAGGCCGAACTCAGCGCCAGCCTTCAGCTGGTGAGTCGGGCTGTCGCAGCCAGGCCCACCCATCCGGTGCTGGCGAACGTGCTGTTGACGGCGGATGCCGGAACGGGCCGCATCAGCCTCACCGGTTTTGACCTGAGCCTTGGCATTCAGACCAGCCTCAGTGCCTCGGTCGCCACGAGCGGTGCGATCACGCTGCCCGCGCGTCTGTTTGGCGAGATTGTGGCGCGCATGCCAGGTGACAGCCCCATCAGCCTGAGCTGCGAAGAGGGCAGCGAGCAGGTGGAGCTCACCAGTGCATCGGGCACCTATCAGATGCGCGGGATGCCAGCGGATGACTTCCCGGAGTTGCCCTTGGCTCAAGCCGGTACCCCGATCAAGATCGACCCTGAGGTCTTGATCAAGGGTCTACGGGCCACCCTCTTTGCCAGCAGCGGCGATGAGGCCAAGCAATTGCTCACCGGGGTTCACCTGGGCCTTGATGACAACGGTTTGGAGTGCGCCGCAACCGACGGCCACCGCCTGGCCGTCTTGCGTCTGCAGAACAGCGCGGCGACGGAAGGGGAGTTGGACGTCACGGTTCCAGCGCGCTCCTTGCGAGAACTGGAGCGTCTCCTCTCCAGCAAAGGTGGCAGTGATCCGGTCAGCCTGTTCTGCGATCGGGGTCAGGTCGTTTTCCAATGGGCCGATCAGGTGCTCACCAGCCGCAGCCTGGATGGCACTTACCCCAATTACCGGCAGCTGATTCCCGACAGTTTCGGCCGCAGCATCAGCCTGGATCGCAAGGGTCTCGTCAGTGCCCTGGAGCGGGTTGCAGTCCTGGCTGATCAGCACAACAACGTGGTCAAGATCAGCAGTGATCCCGCTGCCGGTCAGCTCTCGATCAGCGCCGATGCCCAGGACGTGGGCAGTGGTTCTGAGGCCATCGGCGCCCAGATCAACGGTGAGGCGATCCAGATCGCCTTCAACGTGCGCTACGTCCTGGAGGGTCTCAAGGCGATGAATGCAGAGCAGGTGCAGCTGCAGTGCAATGCCCCCACCACGCCGGTTGTCCTCTCTGCCCAAGATGATTCGGCCTTCACCTACCTGGTGATGCCTGTTCAAATCCGTCAGTGAGCCTGCCCGAGCAGTTGCTGCTCAGCGACATCCTGCGCCGCAGGGTGCGCTGTGATCAGGGCCTCGACCATGGGGCAGGGATGGCCGCATGGATGCATCCCCCGGTGCATCGCCTGTTGGGCTGGATCAGCAAACCCTCCGCCCTCGGGGATCGCCGCTTGGCCTGGCGGTTGGATCAATTGCGCGGACTCTCCGAGTTGGAGCTGTTTGTTCGCGGGGATGGGGCAGTCACGGATCTCCCCACCGTTGATCGCCTGCCCACCTTGATCGAGGCAGAGGTGTTCGGCTCGGACCGGGACGTCATTGGTCAGGTGGCCGATGCCGCCATTGAGCTCAGCTCAGGCCGCATCCTGCACTACTTGATTGCGCGCAGTGATCCCCGTCTTCCGGGCACCAGTCGCTGGCGTCTCCAGCCTGATCGGATCGTCGATCAACAGCCAGGGCGAGTGATCACCGCCGCGGAGAGCCTGGATGATCTGCCGCTTGCGAAAGCCAGCGTGCGCCAGCAGTGGTTGCGGCGCTCTCGCCGTTGGCGCGATCAGGTGCAGGAGGAAACCACCCGGCTGAGGGATCAGTTCCAGCAGGCCGGCGATCGTTTTGAAGAACGCTTGGAGGGCTGGCTGGAGGAACCCCCTTGGCAGGAGGACGAGCGGGAGCGGCAGGAGGTGGATGCAGAAGCCTGGGACAACTGGGACGCGCCCAGGCAACGCCAAGACCGCCGAACGGATGAGGACCCCTGGATTTGAGAGTGGGTGAGTCGCTCAGCGAGACTGAGTCGATCTGCTTCGTAGGTCGTGGTCGCCATTCCTGAGTACTCCGTTCCCGACGCCCTCAAGAAGGAGAACCTCAGCCAGGCGGACTACGACGAGATTTGCCGCCGCCTTGGCCGCGCCCCCAACCGCGCTGAGCTGGGCATGTTCGGGGTGATGTGGTCGGAGCACTGCTGCTACCGCAACTCCCGCCCGCTGCTGCAGGGCTTTCCCACCACCGGTCCGCGCATCCTGGTGGGTCCCGGTGAGAACGCCGGCGTGGTGGATCTGGGCGAGGGCCAACGCCTGGCCTTCAAGATCGAGAGCCACAACCACCCCTCGGCTGTGGAGCCGTTCC
>JBMSIW010000126.1:0-5337 GCA_049418265.1 Vulcanococcus sp. | reverse complement strand
ATCAGCCGCTGAACGCGGTCCAGCACGGACTCATTGCTGAGTCGATTGTTGAGCCGCTCCACCAGCAAGGGGAAGGCCAATGGACCGGGCCGTTGGGTGCGCTCCATCAGCCATTCACTCGAGGCCATCCGCTCCAGGGCCGCGCGTAGGCGCTGGGTCTCGAGTTGTTCCTCCAGCACCTCACGGCGGGCTTGCTCGAGCAGTAGGTGATTGGGTTCGTGCTTTTGAAAGACATCAAAGAGCAGGGCAGCGCTGATCTGCAGTTGCCCACCTGTTTTGTTTTGCCCTGGCATCGCTTGGGTGACCAGGCCGCTGACCTGGGCAATGGAGCGAAATCGGCGGCGGCAGAGCTCTGAGAAGTTCAGGGCCTGCTCCAGGTCGGCATCGAGGCTGGCCACGTCGAGGAGCTCATCGCCATGGAGCTCAATCAGCTCATCAAAGGGGTAATGCTTGGGGGCCAGGAGCTCAAAGCCGTAGTCGTTGATCGACACGGTGATCGTGCTGGGGCGGTAACGGGCTAGTCGCCAGGCCCAGAGAAAACCGATGCCTTCATGCACAAAGCGCCCTTCAAAGGGGAATACAAAGAGGTGACTTCCCTCTCGGCTCGAGCAGACCTCCAGCAGGATTTGCTCACGCCTGGGAAGGCGTGAAAGATCGGCCTGGCGCTTCAGCAGAGGCCGCAGTGCCTGCAATTCAGGTGTATCGAGCTGTGAGTCATCGCTCATGCCTTGGGCACAGCGATCGACCTCCTCGCGCAAGTGTTCGCTGAGCAGATCGGAGAGGGCCATTTGCCCCCCAGCCCAGGCAGGAACCGTTGAGCTCTTGCGGCTGGTCGCTTTGACCTGGGCGGTCATCTCTCTGAGCCGTACGAACTCCAGCTGCCGGCCGGCAAAGAAGAAGACATCACCAGGTTTCAGCCGTCCGATGAAGGCCTCTTCGACCTGTCCGATGACGGCACCGCGGACAAAGCGAACGGTGACGGAGCGATCAGCGGTGATCGTCCCAATGTTGAAGCGGTGATGGCGGGCAATGGTCTTGTCGAGCACCCGATAGCGGTAGGGCTCCCCTGGTTCAGCCGGGTCATCGCTGTCCGGCCTGCAGCGCACCAACTTGCGGTAGCGGGGGTAGGCGCCCAGGCATTGGCCCCCGCGCTCGAGAAAGTCCAGGCACCACTGCCACTGCTCCCCGTTGAGGTTGCGGAAACTCCAGCTGCTTCGCACGGTCTCCAGTTCTTGCTCGGGCTCAAAGCCCGGGCCGCAGGCGAGGGTCACCAGATGCTGGAGCAGAACATCGAGGGGACACTCCGGTGGTCTGCGGTGTTCCACCAGCCCACTGGCCAGTCCTCGGCGCATGGCACTCACCTCGAGCAATTCCAGGGCATTGGTGGGCATGAACAGCACCTGCGAGGTCCCCCCTGGGCTGTGGGCGCTGCGGCCGGCTCGCTGCAGCAAGCGCGCCAGATTTTTGGCACTGCCGATTTGCACGACCCGCTCGACCGGCTGGAAGTCCACACCCAGATCCAAGGAACTGGTGCAGACCACCCAACGCAGCTCTCCGGCCTTGACCGCCGCTTCAATCGCCTCGCGTTCGGTGCGATCGATCGCGCTGTGGTGCAGGGCCAAGGCGTCTTCCATTTCCGGGCAGGCGAAGCGCAGACACTGATGCCAGCGCTCGGCCTGGTTGCGGGTGTTGGTGAACAGGAGGGTGCTGATGGCGGGATCGAGCCCGGCAATCAGCTCCTCGTACATCCGCAGTCCCAGGTGGCCGCCCCAGGGAAAACCGTCGATCTGCTCAGGCAACAGGCTGCGGATGGCGGTGCCCCGCTGCAGCGCTGCCGTCACGATGAGGGGCTCGGCGCTTTGCGCCCCCAGGGCCGCTCGGGCCGCCTCCTCCAGGTTGCCGATCGTCGCGCTGATCGCCCAGGTGCGCAGTGCAGGTCTGTGCTGCCGCAGCCAACTGAGGCAGAGCTCACACTGGCTACCCCGTTTACTGCCCATCAGCTCGTGCCACTCGTCGATCACGACGGCCTGAAGCCCCTGGAATAAGGCCGGGGCCTTCGGGTTGGCCAACAGCACACTCAGGGATTCCGGTGTTGTGATCAGGATCTCGGGCGGCGTGCGCAGCTGTTTGCTGCGTTCGTAGGTCGCCGTGTCGCCATTGCGGATTCCGACCCGAATCGGCCAGCCCATGGCCTTGATCGGTTGCTCAATGGCGAGGGCTAGATCGCGCGAGAGGGCCCGCAGGGGCGTGATCACCAGCAGGCGTAAGCCCTTGCTGTTTTCGCCCTGCTCCAGCATCTCGGCAATCGGGCCCATCACTGCCCCATAGGTCTTGCCCGAGCCGGTCGGCACCTGCAGGAGTCCGCTCTGGCCCTGGAGGTAGGCCTCCCAGACCTCCTGCTGAAAGGCCATCGGCGACCAGCCTTGGCTTTCAAACCAGGCCTCGATCGGTTGAAGCGCCGTCTTCATCGCCCCTCCATCAAGGCCAGGGCAGCGGCGACGCTGTCAGCTTCAGAGGCGGGTTTGTCCTGACGCCAGCGGCTGATGCGCGGGAAGCGCACCGCCAGGCCGCACTTGTGTCGTTTCGAAGGCTGCAGACCTTCGAAGGCCAGCTCGAAGACCAACGTTGGCTCCACCGCTCGCACCGGACCAAATCGCTCGGTCGTGTGGGACCTGATCCAGCGATCGAGCTGCCGGATCTCGCCATCGTCGAGGCCGGAGTAGGCCTTTGCGAAGGTCACCAACTCGCCCTCGTCATTCCAGAGGCCAAAGCTGTAATCGGTGTAGAGGTTCGCCCGCCGCCCACTGCCGGATTGGGCGTAGAGCAACACGGCATCGAGATGGAAGGGCTCGAGCTTGTGTTTCCACCAGTGCCCGCGTTTGCGACCGACCAGATAGGGCGAGGTCTTGGCCTTGAGCATCAGCCCTTCGGCGCTTTTCTGCCGCGCTGTCTCCCGCAGGTCCTTCAGTTCGCTCCAGCAGGTGAGCGGGGATGTTTCGGACAGTCGTAAGCGTGAGCTGTTTTCGTCGTTGTGCTGGTTGTTGCTCCACTCCTGAACGAGCGCTTGTAGTTGCGCACGGCGCTCCTGCAGGGGTGCTTGGCGCTGATCGCTTCCCCCAATCTCCAGCAGGTCGTAGGCCATGAAGGTGGCTGGACATTGCTTCTGCAGCGCCCGGCTGGGGGCCTTGCGTCCGAGCCGCCGCTGCAGGGTCGCAAAGGGTTCAGGGGCATGGGCATCTGCCTGCCAGATCAAGACCTCCCCATCAAGCACCGTTCCTTGCGGCAGCGACTCAGCAAGGCTGATCAGCTCTGGGAAGGCCTCATTAATCAGGTCCTCGCCGCGGCTCCAGAGACTGCAGCCACCACTGCGGTGGATCAGCTGTCCGCGGATCCCGTCCCATTTCCACTCGACTTGCCATTGGTTGGGAGGGGTCTGCTGGATCTGTTCAATCTCGATCGGGCTGGCCAGGAAAAACGGATAGGGGCGGGCCGCGAGGGCATCGCGATCACTGGCCGCTGCGGTCAGGGCGGCGAAGGTCTCGGCCGATGGTGTGAAGCCGCCCATCAGTCGATGGGCGATGAGGGCTTCATCGAGATCGGCGCTCCGCGCTACGCCTCGGGTCACCAGTCCTGTGGAGACCCCCACCCGAAAGCCGCCACTGAGCAACTTGTTGATCAGCAGGAGTTCGCCGTTGGGGAGGCTCTGCCAGCAGCGAACCACCGCGGCCTCCTGCGCATCCCCCTCCGCGGCTGCCAGTTCCGGCAGGATCTGCCCCATCCATTCCGCCAGGCTCCTGTTCTGGCTTTGCTCCTGCGGCCCCGCGTTCTGTTGGCCCCAGAGCAGTGAGACCGTTTCCGCCGAATCCCCCACCTGGTTGCTGCAGGCTTCGAACAACCAATCCGGCAGGGCCAGGGCGTTCAGGCAGATTTCGCGCAGGCGCCGACCACTGATCAAACGCTTACGGCGCTTGCCCAAAAGCAGGGCCAGGGCCCAGGCCGCATCAGCCGGAGGTGCACTTCGGAAGTAGGTCTCCAGTGCCTCCAGCTTGGCCGTGGTGCTGCTGGTGCCATCGAGTTCAGCGAAGAGTTGGGAGAACGCCTTCATGGCGTCTCCTCTTCATCGAAGCGTTCGGCTTCAAAGGCTCCCTCGAGGGGTTCGGCGCTGATGCCCTCCACCTCCTTGAGGTAGCGGGAGAGGACCGTGCTCTGGCCATGGGTCACATACACCTGCTGGGCTTGGCTCTCCCGCACGGTGCGCACAAGACCAGACCAATCGGCGTGATCGCTCATCACAAATCCGCGGCCATAGCCCCTGCGGCGGCGCGCTCCCCGCACGGCCATCCAGCCGCTGACAAAGCCGTTTTGTGCTTTGGCCCATCGGCTCATTCCCCGGCTGCGGTGGGCCGCCGGTGGTGCAATCACCAGGCGACCCGCCAGGGATTCACCCTTCGACAACTGAGAGAGAGCCATGGTCGGTGGCATGGCGACCCCCGCCTCTTGGTAAGGAGCCATCAACCGATCCACGGCGCCATGCAGCAGCACCTCGTCGCGCACCCCGAGTCGATGCAGCTCCGCCAGGACCCGTTGGGCTTTGCCGAAGGCGTAGCAGAACAACACCGAAGGGCGATCCGGTGCACTGCGCCACCACTGCAGGATCTCAGCAGCCACTTCGGCGCCGCTCTGCCAGCGGTAGATCGGTAGCCCGAAGGTGGCCTCGCTGATCAAGACATCCGCCTGCACCGGCTCAAAGGCAGCGCAACTGGGATCAGCGCAGCGCTTGTAGTCACCGCTCACCAGCCAGCTTTCGCCAGCTGCCTCCAGGCGGATCTGGGCGCTGCCGAGAACATGGCCGGCGGAATGAAACGACACCCGTGCGTCGCCGATTCGGTGCAACTGGCCGTAGTCCACCGGTAGGAGCTTGATCTCTGCCCCGAGCCGCTCCCGGAGGATTCCTTCGCTGCTGCCTACCGCCCAGTACTCCCCGCAGCCCGGCCTGGCGTGATCAGCATGGGCATGGGTGATCAGGGCGCGGGGTACGGGCCGCCAGGGATCGATCCAGGCCCGTGCCGCTGGGCAGTACAGCCCTTCCGCTCTGAGCTCCAGCAGGCCGCCGGGGGCAAGGGGCATCGGCGGCGCGCTCGGCGGCGGGTCAAGGGCATCAGTATCTCCAGCCATGCCGCAGGACTGCGTCGCCCGGTTGACGCGGCCTGGCGCCGTCCCTAGCCAGGGGGTAGTCCCTCCGGCGCGTTGGCATGGCCCTCGACGATTTCCGCGATGAGCTTGCCGCCACCGCTGCCGCCCTGGCGGCGCCGGGCACGGGCCTGCTGGCCGCCGATG
>JBMSIW010000125.1:0-5445 GCA_049418265.1 Vulcanococcus sp. | reverse complement strand
ACGAGCCGATGCCGGTGCGGGCGATGTCGAGCACGTCCGCCATGGAGCGGATCTGATCCATGGTGCTGCCCAGTTGCTCCGCGCTGATGAGCTCCACCCGCAGATCAATGCGGGCCGGCTTGCCAGGGTTCGTGCGCACTCGAGCGTCGCTGACGTTGATGCGGTGATCGGACAGTCGCGTGAGGATGTCCTTGAGCACCCCGACGCGATCCAGCACCTCAATCCGCAGCTGCACGGGATAACGCCGGCGCTGCTCTTCGGAGAGCTGGGGATTCCAGCGCACCGGCAGGCGACGCTCCACCGGAACCGAACCGAGGTTGGAGCAGTCCTGGCGGTGAATGGTGATGCCGTGGTTGCCGAGGGCCACGGTGCCGACGATGGCCTCGCCGGGCAGCGGACTGCAGCAACCGCCCAGGCGGTATTCGAGGCCCTCAAGACCCAGGATCGGGCTGGCGCCGCCATGGGAAGGCGACGGGGCACTCGACTGCTGCTCGGACTGCTGATTGAGGTTGCGGGCCAGCTCCTCATTGCTGAGCACCGGAGCCGTCGCGGCGGTCGCAAGCCGCAGCTCCTCCCGTAGGCGATTGAGCACCTGATGCAGGGTCACGCCGCCGAAACCGATGGCCGCCAGCAGGTCCTCGGTACCCACCAGGTTGCAGCGACGGGCCACCTTGGCCATCGCCTCACCATTCAGCAGGGCGTCAAAACCATCACGGCCCAGCTCACGCTCGAGCATGTCCGTGCCGCGCTGGATGTTCTCCTCACGGTGGCTCTTCTTGTACCACTGGCGAATGCGATTGCGCGCCGTCGGGGTGGCGACAAAGTTGAGCCAATCGAGGCTGGGATGGGCTGACTTTGAGGTCAGGATCTGAACGAAGTCGCCGTTCTGCAGTGGTGTTGCCAGGGGGCAAAGGCGGTCATTGATGCGCACGCCCTGGCAGTGGTTTCCGACTTCGGAGTGAATGCGGTAGGCGAAGTCGACTGCTGTGGAGCCATTGCGCAGGCCAACCACATCACCGCCGGGGGTAAAGACGTAGACCTCCTCATCGAAGAGGTCCTCCTTGATCGAGCGCAGGAAGTCGCCGCTGTCCTCGCCGACGCCATCTTTCTGCCAATCCACCAGCTGCCGCAGCCAGTTGAAGCGCTCCGCGTCGGCACCGGTCGCGGCGGGGGAGCCGCCCTCCTTGTATTTCCAGTGGGCCGCGATACCAAACTCGGCCACCCGATGCATTTCTGAGGTGCGGATCTGCACCTCGATCGGCCGATGGCGGCCAATCACCGCCGTATGCAGCGATTGGTAGCCATTGGGCTTCGGCAGACCGATGTAGTCCTTGAAGCGACCGGGGATGGGACGGAAGGTGTCATGGACCACCGCCAAGGCGCGATAGCAGCTCTCAACGTTGGGGCAGATGATCCGCAGCGCCGCCACATCGAAGATCTCGTGGAAGGCCTTCTGCTGCCGCTGCATCTTGTTCCAGATGCCATAGAGGTGCTTGGGCCGTCCGCTCACCTCGCACTCGTGCAAACCGACGGAGGCGAGTTTGTTGCTCAGAATTCCAGCGGTGACACCGAGGCGCTGCTCCCGGTCGCTGCGCTTGCTGGAGACCTGCTGCTGCACATCGCGGTAGGCCTCGGGCTCCAGGATTTTGAAGGCCAGATCCTCCAGTTCCCACTTGAAGCGGCCAATCCCGAGCCGATTCGCCAAGGGGCCATAGATCTCGCGGGTTTCACGCGCAATGCGCTGCTGTTTCTCCGGCTTGAGCGCCCCCAAGGTGCGCATGTTGTGAAGCCGGTCGGCGAGCTTCACCAACACCACGCGGATGTCGCTGGCCATGGCCAGGAACATGCGACGCAGGTTCTCCGCCTGGGCTTCGGTTTTGTTGGTGAAGTGAATGCCACCGAGCTTGGTGACCCCCTCCACCAGACCTCGCACCTCCGCGCCGAAGTGCTGCTCGATCTCCTCTGGGGTGACATCGGTGTCTTCCACCACGTCGTGGAGGAAGCCCGCCGCGATCACGCCGGCACTGGCACCGATATCCCGCAGCAGGTCGGCCACCGCCACCGGGTGACAGATGTAGGGCTCACCACTGGCCCGCACCTGGCCGTCGTGGAGCTGAAAGGCGAAGTCGAAGGCCGCCGAGAGCAACGCCTCGGTATCCGTCGGGCAACTCTCACCGGCCCCGGGGGGCACATGCTCAATGCAGGTGCGCAACCAGTCCGGAAGAGCAATGCCGTAGTCATCCGGGGAGTGGATGTCCCGGCGGCCCAGGCTCATCACTGGCGCCTGCCCAGGCGCATCGGCAGTCGCCGCCTCCCTGGCGGTCTGTTCTGCCGTGCCGGGCACCGCCTGGAGCATGGAGCTCTGCGATTTGCTCCATCGTATGCAGCGGCCGTCACAAACCGACCTTGGGTGAGGGTTTGCCGGTAGAACAGCCTTCACGCGGCAGCCCCTCGATGGCCGACCCCCTGGTGCTGCAGCTGAAGCAACTGCGGGTGCTCTATCCGGGGGCAAGCACCCCCACCCTGAACAACTTCAACCTGAACCTGGCGGCGGGTGAACGACTAGCCCTCGTGGGCCCCTCGGGCTGCGGCAAAAGCACGGTGGCCCGAGCCGTTTTGCAGCTCCTGCCGCCGGGAAGCCGCTGCAGTGGAGAACTCCTGCTCTGCGGTGAGGACCCCAGAAGCCTGAAGCGCTCGGCCCTGCGGCGACTGCGGGGCGAAGCGGTGGGCCTGGTCTTTCAGGACCCGATGACCCGCCTCAACCCGCTGATGACGATCGGCGAGCACCTGGCCGACACCCTCAGCGAACACAGGCCCCAGTGGCAGCGCCATCAGATTCGGGAGCGAGCCGAGTCCCTGCTGCTGCGGGTGGGGATCTCCAAGGAGCGCTACGGGAGCTACCCCCATGAGTTCAGCGGCGGCATGCGCCAGCGGCTGGCGATCGCCCTGGCCATGGCCCTCAAACCAGCCCTGGTGATTGCCGATGAACCCACCACCAGCCTGGATGTTGCGGTTGCCGGTCAGGTCATGGCCGAGCTCTGTGAACTCTGCAGTGAGGCCGGCAGCGCCCTGCTGCTGATCAGCCACGACCTGGCCATGGCCGGTCGCTGGTGCCAACAGATCGCCGTGCTGGATCGCGGAGCCCTCGTGGAGCAGGCGGAGGCGAACCGGCTACTGAGCGCCCCCCAATCCGACCTGGCCAAGCGTCTGGTGGGGGCAGCCCGAGCCCGGGAGGGGAGCAGCACCCCACCACCCGCCAATGCCGCCCCGCTGCTGGAACTGCAGGAACTGCGCTGCTGGCATCCCCTGCCGGGTCTGCCCTGGCAGCAGCGCTGGTATCGAGCCGTCGATGGCGTGAGCCTGCAGCTGCGGCACGGGGAAACGGTCGGTGTGGTCGGGGCCTCCGGCTGCGGCAAAAGCACCCTCTGCCGCGCCCTGATGGGCCTGGCCCCTGTGCGCGGCGGCAGCGTCCTGCTGCAGGGCCAGGACCTGATGCAGCTGCGGGGCGATGCCCTGCGACGGGCGCGGCGGCGCATTCAGATGGTGTTCCAGGACCCCCTGGCCTGCCTCAATCCAGCGATGCGCGTCGGGGAGGCCATCGCCGATCCGCTGCTGATCCATGGCTTGGCCTCGCCGGCCGCCGCGCGGGAACGGGCCCGTGAACTGCTCGCCGCGGTGGGACTCAACCCACCAGAGGAGTTCGAGCAACGGTTGCCCCGCCAGCTCTCCGGCGGCCAGCAGCAACGGGTGGCCATCGCCCGGGCCCTGGTGCTCGATCCCCAGGTGCTGCTCTGCGACGAGAGCGTGAGCATGCTCGACGCCGAGGTGCAGGCCGAGGTGCTGCAGCTGCTGCGGGACCTGCAGGAGCGCCTCGGGCTCGGCCTGATCTTCGTGACCCACGACCTCTCGGTGGCCAGCGGCTTTTGCCAGCGGGTGATCGTTCTCGATGGCGGCCGGATTGTCGAGGAGGGTCCTGGGGATCAACTGCTGCGTCACCCCCAGGCGGCCATCACGCGAACCCTGGTGGAGGCGTGTCCACGCCTGCCCGCTGCCGCAGCAACCTGAGCAGCTTCTCCATCACCTCCGGCAGCGGTGCCTCGAACAGCATTCGCTCGCGCTTGATCGGGTGGTCAAGCCCCAGCTGAAACGCATGCAGGGCCTGACCGGGCAGGGCCAAGGGGAGCTTGCGGCAGCGGGAATAGACCGGATCGCCGACGATCGGATGACCGATGTGGGCGCAATGCACCCGGATCTGGTGGGTGCGACCCGTATCGAGCTTGAAGCGCATCAGGGCGTAATCCCCCAGCCGCTCCAGCAGGGTCCAATGGGTGCAGGCATGGCGGCCTGAGCCGTCATGGACCACGGCGTATTTCTTGCGATCGGCGGGGTGCCGACCGATGGAGCCGACGATCGTGCCGTGATCACCGGCCGGTGCGCCGTGCACCACGGCCAGGTATTCCCGCGAGGCGATCCGCTTCTGGATCTGCACCTGCAACTTGACCAGGGCTTCCTGGCTCTTGGCCACCACGATGCAGCCTGTGGTGTCCTTATCGAGGCGATGAACGATGCCGGGACGCATCTCTCCGCCGATCCCCGGGAGATCGGGGCAGTGGTGCAGCAGGCCATTCACCAGGGTGCCGTCCTTATTACCGGGAGCTGGATGCAC
The DNA here is from genome assembly GCA_049418265.1 of Vulcanococcus sp. Taxonomy (GTDB): domain Bacteria; phylum Cyanobacteriota; class Cyanobacteriia; order PCC-6307; family Cyanobiaceae; genus Vulcanococcus. The sequence goes on along the minus strand of JBMSIW010000125.1, from coordinate 779 downwards.
CGTGAGGCCGGCCGGCTTGTTGAGCACGATCAGATGTTCGTCCTCGTAGAGCACATCCAAAGGGATGTCCTGTGCCACCAGATAGGGCAGCGGCTCAGGTGGCGGCATCCAGAGCTCCACCGTGTCCTCCTGGCGCAGGGGGGTCTTGGCGCGACCGGTCACGCCATTGACCCGCACGTAACCGGCATCGATGAATTTCTGGATGCGGGCGCGACTCTGCTCCGGCCGCTGGGCCACCAACCAGCGATCGAGACGCATCGGCAAAGGCTTGGGATACGTGAGCGTCACCAGCTCACCTTCACCCTCCCCAAATCCACTCACGGCAGTTCCAGGGCAATCGGACCGAGCATGCCGCGACGGAAATCATCGAGAAGTCGCTGGGCCATGCGGGCCATGTCACCGCTGGTGTGACGCAGCGCCGCGGCCTCCAGCCAGCCATGGGCATCGGGCCGGCCCGCTTCCGCGTCCAGCAGGCTGGGCACCGGCACCCCGTAGCGCCCCTGCAACAGGCCAGCTGCCACCCCCGAGAGCGTCATGTCTTCCAGGGCGGCCAGCATCTGCACGAAGGCCATCGCCACCGCCTCGCCGTCGTAGGCCGCCTGGCCGATGTCATCACAGAGCGCCAAGCGCAGGGCCGCCAACTGGTCGTCCAGCCGCGGCGGCAGCACACCTGGGGCATCCAACAGATCCAGGTCCTGCCCAAGCCGCACCCAGCGCAGGCTGCGGGTCACGCCGGCGCGGCGGGCGCTGTCCACCACCTTCTGGCGCACCAGGCGGTT
>JBMSIW010000124.1:0-5447 GCA_049418265.1 Vulcanococcus sp. | reverse complement strand
AGTGATCACCGCACAGAGCATTCCGCTCACGATCCCCGGCGTCTGGCGGCGCTGGAGGTGCTGGGCTTGCGCTGGGGAGCCTCAAGGGATGCGATCAAGGCGGCCCATCGACGGCTGGTCAAACAGCACCATCCCGATCTGGGGGGATCCGCTGAGGCGTTCCGGCGGGTGAATGAGGCCTATCAGCAACTGGTGGCCTGATCGATCAGACGCGGCCGAGGTGATCGCCGGGCTGGGCTCCCAATTGCTGCAGCAAGGACTGGCCGCCGCTGGCGGCCTTGCCTTCCAGTTGTGCCTCGCGGATCAACAGCGGGCAGCCGCTGGTGGCCACCACCAGACCCACCTCAGGCACCACCTCGAGCACGGTTCCAGCAGGCGTTGCTGGATCAGGGAGGCTGAGCTCGCCTGGCTCCAACCCCCAGCGCTGAGCGAGGGTTGCTGCCTCTGGGCTGAGCTCATCGGCCAGTCGCTTCACCAAGGGTTCGGTGGCCAGCAGCTTGAGCCGTTTGCCTTGCCAGCTGCTCGTGGCACCGGGATAGAGGCCCATCACCTGGCGGTGAATGGCCAGGGCAGATCGCGTCCAATCGATCTGGAAGTCTTCCTTGGTGAGCATGCGGGCATAGGTCATGCCCTGCTCGCCCTGTTGCTTCACCTGCAAACGGCTCAGCCGTTCCGCTTCGGGGCCTGGGCCCGCGGCCTCAATCCGTGGCATGGCCTCAACCAACAGGGCTCCCGTGAGTTGGGCGAGGCGCTCGGCTAGGACGCGCGCGTTCTCCAGCAGGCCGATGGGCAAGCTGCGCTCCAGCAGGACGGGACCGGTATCGAGGCCGACCTCCATCGCCATGATCCCGACGCCGGTTTCGCTGTCGCCTTCCAGCAGGCTCCATTGGATCGGCCCAGCGCCGCGCCAGCGCGGCAAGAGTGAGCCGTGGCCGTTCCAGCAACCCAGGGGCGGCTGCTCGAGGATCTCGGGAGGCAGGATTTGCCCAAAGGCCACCACCACGTAGACATCGGCCCCCAGATCGGCGAGTTGCCGTTGGCAATCCGGGTCCTTACGAATGCGCTCTGGTGTGAAGACCGGGATCCCCAGCTCCAGGGCCCTGGCCTTCACGGCTGACGGCATCAGCTCCTTGCCGCGTCCCCGCCGGCGGTCGGGTTGACTGACCACGCCGACGATCTGATGGCCGGCTGCCGCCAGGGCCTCAAGGCTGGGCACCGCATAGGCCGGGGTGCCCCAGAACAGGATTCGCATGGCTTCGGCCTAGGCCTCGCCGGTGATCGAGAGCCCCTCCACCCAGACCATCGGGCAGAGGCCGTCGGGGGTGATCTTGGCCTCGCCCTCGAAACCCACGATGGCGTTGAGGACCTGGCGGATGTCCCCCGCGACCGTGGCCGCCTCGATGGAGCGCGCCTCGCCATCGCGCACCAGCCAGCCGTCAAAGGGCAGCGAGAAGGATCCCTGGCTCGCCTTCACGCCCGCATGGAGAGCGGAGAGCGAATCAATCCAGACGATCGCTTGATCCGCCTTCCTGTGATCCAGGCCTGCCTGCGCACCCTGGCTGCCGGGGGTCTGGCTGATTTCGAACCAGTCGGGACCCACCGAGACCTTGGCTCCCAGACCGGCATGGCCCGTGGGTTGAACGCCAAAGGCCCTAGCCGTCGCTTCCGAGTGGAGGAAGTTCTTGAGCACCCCTGCCTCGACCAGGTCCAGAGGGCGGGTGGGGGTGCCTTCGCCATCGAAGTTCGAGGCTCCGATGTTGCCGGGATGCAGGCCGTTATCGCGGATCGAGAGGAAGGGCACCGCCAGGCTTTGACCCAAGGAGTCCCGATTGCTGAGGCTCACCCCATCGAGCACGGAGCGGGCATTGAACAGGTTGCTGAATGCACCGATCAGATCGAGAAATGCCTCAGGGCTGAAGACGCAGGTGTAGCGGCCGGTCTCGATCGGTGCGTAGTCGAGATGGCTGATGGTCCGCTCGGCGGCCTCGTCAATGCAGCCCGCGATGTCGAGCTCCGAGGTGCCATAGGCCAGGCGCATGGCGCCTGCACTGCGGGGTTTACGGCCGCTCTCCTCTGCGCGGGCATAGAGATAGATGCTGGCGGTGGTCAGCTGTTGCTGGCGGCAGGCCCCTTCGCTGTTGAGATAGAGCCGTTCACTGCTGCGCTCCGCCAGGCCGTTGTAGGGAACCGTGCCAATGGCACTGTGGCGGCCGAGTAGGTCCTTCTCAGCGTCCTTGAGGCGCTCCAGGAGTTTGAGAATGCCCTCAGCTTCATGCCGCGGTTGCTCCAGCGGGCTGAGGGGAGCGGTGGCCAGGGGCGAGAAGGCTGGCGTCTCGTTGGGGTTGCCGAAGGCGCTGGCATCGCGGGCCCCTGAGAGCGCGCGCTCTAAGCCGGACTCGGAGAGATCGGAGGTGCTGGTGGTGCCCACCAGACCATCACTGTTCCAGACGCGAACCGTGATGGAGCTGCGCTGTGCCCCTTTGAGTTGTTTGGGTTCGCCGCGATCCACCTGCACGGACGTGTCCGTGCTGCAGGCGGCGCCCAGGTCCCACTGCTGGATGCCATGGCTTGCGGCAATGCGCTCAAGCTTGCTGCGCAGGGCCTGGGCGTCGAGGCCTTGCGGGCGGGTGCTGCTGCTCATCTCAGCGGCCCCCCACGGTGATCGAATCCACCTTGATGTGGGGTTGTCCAACGGTGACGAAGATGCTGCCGCTCACCGATCCGCAGAATCCTGCGGCTAGCTCCAGGTCATTGGCACACATCGAGATTCTTGGCATCACCTCCTTGGCCTCGCCGATCAAGGTGGCCCCCTTGACGGGTTTGGTGAGCTGACCGTTCTCGATCAAGTAGGCCTCTTCCACGGCGAAGTTGAACTGTCCGGTGGGCCCGACGCTGCCGCCGCCCATGGACTTGCAGTAGAGGCCGCGGTCCACGGAGCTGATCAGATCCTCAGGGGTGTGGGGGCCAGCGGCGATGAAGGTGTTGCGCATGCGGCTGGCAGCGGCAAAGGTGTGGCTCTGGCGCCGGCCGCTGCCGGTGCGGGCATGGCCCGTGCGCAATTCGCCGGCGCGGTCACTGAGGAAGCGCTTCAGCACGCCGTTCTCGATCAACACGGTGCGCTGGGCCTCCATGCCCTCGTCATCCATGGAGAGGGAGCCAAAAGCACCGCCTGTGAGTCCCTCATCAATGGCCGTCACCGCCTCGTGGGCGATGGGCTGGCCCACCTGCTCGGCAAAGGGTGTGGTGCCGCGCTCCACCTGGGTGGTCTCCAGCAGGTGGCCGCAGGCCTCGTGGAAGATCACTCCGCCAAATCGGTTCGCGAGGACCGCTGGCATCTGACCGGCTTCCACGTAATCCGCGTAGAGCATCGATCCGGCGCTGGAGCAGACCTCCGCCGCCGACTGATCGGGATTCCACTGCCGCAGATCATCGGGGCTGTCGGAGGTGCCGTAGCGGCGTCCAACCCCGGCGCGGTGCTCGCCATCGGCAGCCAGCACGTTCAGCCCCACCGATTGATGCAGCCGCACATCGCGGCCAAAGGTGCCATCACTGGCGGCCACCATCACCTCCTGCCAGTCGCGGGCGTAGCTGGCCCGGCGCGCCTGCAGGTGACTGCCGTGTTTCTCCAGATGGGCAGTGCCCTCCAGCAGCCGCTGGGTGGCCTCCTGGATGCCTGGGCAGCGCTCCAGCCAGGCGGCTTTGCTGAGGCCGAAGTCCCGCAGGGAGGTCAAGCCTTCAAACCCACTCAGGGCGTTTGCGGAAACCTCAAGACCCAGCATCCCCAGGGCCTGGGTCAGGGCCAGCTGCAGGCCGGCCTCGCTGAGGTCGTTGGTGCTGACAAACCCGTCGCGGTGACCGCGAAAGACCCGGATGCCGGCGCCCATTCCAAAGGCGGGCGTCACACTTGTGATCGTGTCTTGCTCAGCGAGGACACCGATGTGATCGGTGCGCTCCAGGAACACCTCCACCAGATCGGCCCCGGCTGAGCGGCCGCAGGCCAGTAGCGCCTCCAGGCGAGGGCTCCAGCGCTGGTCAAAGGGCCCGATCAAGAGGTCTCCGCTGCCGGACTGGGCTGGCTTGGGGGCGGGCACGGAAGCAATCACGCGGTCATCACGCGGTGGGTCTGTTCAGCGGGGGCTGGAGTTCTTTGTTCCTAGCAAAAAGGCCCTGGCCGCAGTGACCAGGGCCCCATGGCTGCATTCAATGAAGGCGTCCGCGGACGCGCTCAGCGAACGGCGGGCTGGAACTGCTCGCTGCGGATGGGATTCATCAGGAACAGCTTGGCCATTTCGGCGGCATTGGCGGCCCAGAAGGGCAGCTTGCGCAGGACCTTGATGGGAGCGGGAGCGCTGCCGGAGTCCGCGGCGCTGAGCTTGTCGTTGTTGCGCACCAGGCGCTCGAGACGGGTATAGAACTTGGGGTGATCCACGTTCAGCACCACCGGGAACACGCGGGCTGTGGTCTCGTTGGTCTTGGCGATCACGTACTTGTCGTACTCGCGCGCATCCAGGCCGAGGGCTTCGTAGAACTCCTTGCGTGCCACATCACGGACGTACATGGTGGCGAAGACCGCCAGCAGGAAGAAACGGCACCAGAGGCGGGCGCGCAGGCCAGTCACGCTCTTGGGCTGAGCCTTCATCAGCGCGTCAAAGAAGTCGCCGTGGCGGTTCTCGTCTTGGCACCAGTTCTCGAAGAAGTTGAAGATCGGGAAGATCTTGCTGTCGGGGTTCTTCTCGAGGTGACGGAAGATCGCGATATAGCGCCAGTAGCCGATCTTCTCGCTCAGGTAGGTGGCGTAGAAGATGTACTCAGGCTTGAAGTAGGTGTAGGCCTTGTTGGCGGTCAGGAAGCCGAGGTCGAGCTGCAGCCCGAAGTCGCTCATGGCCTTGTTCAGGAAGCCGGCGTGGCGAGCCTCGTCGCGGGCCATGTGGGCAAAGCACTCGGCCAGCAGCGGGTTGCGCTCTTTGATGCGGCGGCTCAGTTCCTTGTAGAGCAGGAAGCCAGAGAACTCGGAGGTGCAGCTCTGCTCGAGGAACTCGATGAAGACCTTGCGGGTCTCAGGGTCGAGTTTGTCGGCAGCGCCTTCGAATTCTTCGTTGCGAACGAAGTGGTGGCGGTTGTAGTCCTTGCGGAATTCCTCGCAGATGGCCTCGAGCTCATCGGCGTTGGGGCTGAGGTCCATGGCAGCCATGGCCTCAAAGTCGGTCGTGTAGAACCGCGGGGTCAGGATCGTGTCCTTGACCGGATCCTTGATGGACGGTGCATCGGGAGTGCCGACGGCTGTTGCGGCATTCGGTGAGGCAACGGCTGTGGGAGGCACCATCGGGGCAGCATCAGTGATCCGGAGGCCATCGTAGGCGCCACCGGGCTGAAGCCGAGGCCTGCGTTCATGTCTCGCTAAGAGACCTGCAGATCTCAGTTGTTCTGCTCAGTGGGGCCTGCTCAGT
>JBMSIW010000123.1:0-5510 GCA_049418265.1 Vulcanococcus sp. | reverse complement strand
GTGCTGCAGCACATGCTGATCGCCGATCCCGATCCCACCCCTCCGCCCGAGGGCGTCAGCCTGGTGCCCCCGGCTCCCAAGAAGTGAGACTCCGGCCCCATCAGGGGCCTTTTTTATGCCCAGCCTCTCAGTCTGTAGAGGGCGAGCCCCAGGTGTTCTTTGAGGGCGAGGCTGCTCAGGTAGAGGGCTTCCGCGCTGGGAAGGAGATCCTGAACACGGGAGCCTGCGGTCGCTCCTCCAAAGCGTTCGCGGCTGGGGAGTAGGTAGTCGCAGGTCACAGGGATCACGGTCAGACCGCTGCGCTGACGAAACGTGGCTAAGGAGCGGGGCATGTGGAAGGCGCTCGTGACCAGCAGCACCTGCTTCCAGCCGCGCTGTTGGGCCAGTTGACCGATGTCCTGGGCCTCTTCCGCGGTGGTTTTGGAGGTGGCGTTGGTGAGGATCTGGGGCCCGGGGATGCCCAGCTCCTGGGCGAGCTGCTTGGCCGATAGGGCCTCGGGTGGCGCTGGATCCCCGGCGGTGAAGCTGATCTGAGCGCCACTGGTGACCAGGGTCTTGGCCTTGCCTGAGCGCAGCAGGCGCACGCCCGTGAGCAAACGGTCGCCGCCTTCGGCGACTTCGACGGACCGGCGCGGAGGGAGCGCTGGTCGCAGCCCGCCGCCCAGGACCACGACGGCATCGGCCTGGGGGATGGTGGCGGGTGTCAGCCGGCTGGCGGGTTCCTCGAGTCCCCAGATCAATTGCCGGCTGGTGAGGGGCATGGCGAAGAGCCAGAGCAGGGCAATGCCTGATCCACTGAGGATCCGGCTCAGGCGGTGTTGGCGCCTGCCCGTGCTGAGGCCTGCCAATTGCAGCAGCAGCCCCAGACCCAGGGGATAGACCAGCAGTGGCAGCAGTTTGGAGAGCAGAAATCCCACGGACCTTCAGCCTTCGGGCTCGTTAGAGATTGAGTTTGCGGCGCAAGTCTTCCAGGGCTTGCTCGGTTTCCAGTTGATCCCAGATGCTGCCGCTGGCGGCGGGTTGCTGAAGCAGCACCTGGCCAATCGCGCCCAGCCGGTCCCAACGGGCTCTGCCTTGCGCCATGAGCCTGTTCACCTGCTTCTGGGCTCTGGCGGCCAGCTCCGGCTGATGCGCTGACTGCGCCCGCCTGACGCGCCCTTGCCACTCCTTGATCTCCTGGACCAGATCCAGCAGCTCATGGCGCAGGGATTCCGCCTCACGCAGCAGGTCCTGCCGTGAGCCCTGCTGCGCTTGGGTGCCCAAGAGGGCCTCCCATTGCTGGTTCAGGCTCGCCTCGAGTTCATCGAACCAGCTGGAGAATGCGCTCACGCCGGTGGTTGATCGGGAGCGCGGGTGATCAGCGGCGCTTCAATTTCTTCCTGCAGGGGGGTGATCGCGGCTTCCCGGGAGCGCAGCAACAGTTGGGTGAGCCGGGCGATGCCACCGTCGCCAAGGTTTTGGCTGGCCAGTTGCTCGAACGCCTGCCCGTAGAGCTCCTCAAGCTGAGCAATCAGGCCTTCCCGCATCTCCCGCACGGCTCGGCGCTGGTCTTCCCTGGACATGCGGATGGTCTGGAGGAGGTTCAGTCTGCCTGCTTCAGCAGATGCAGGCAGAGATCATCCGCTCCGTCACTCCAGCGGGCCTCGCTTTGCCAGCCGGCCTCTGCTGCCAGAGCCAGGAAGGCCTCCGGGGCGTACTTGTGGCTGGTCTCCGTAATGAGCGCTTCGCCGGCGGCAAAGGACCAGATCTCGCCGCAGAGGGTGACCTGCTGCTGCCGTTGGCTGATCAGAGCCATTTCGATGTGACTGGCTTCTGCGAGCCAACGGGCCCGGTACTGGAACTGCTCGACCTGGAAGTCTGCTCCGAGCTCTCGATTGAGGCGGTGCAACAGGTTGAGGGCAAAGCGCTCAGAAATGCCGGCCGCATCGTTGTAGGCCGCCTCCAGTCGGTCGACGGTTTTCGGTTGGTCAATACCGATCAACAACTTGGAGCCTGGGCCAAGCAAGTGCCGAAATTGGCGCAAGAGGGCTCTGGCCTCGTCTTGGGGGAAATTGCCCAGGGAGCTCCCCGGGAAAAACCCGAGCCGGCGCTGTTGTTCCAGCAGCGGATGGGCCGGTAGCTGCTGCAGTTGGCTGTAGTCGCAGCAAATGCCCACCATGGGCACCTGGGGATGGCGCTGATGCAGGCGCCGGCAGGCATCCGCCAGGTGCTCCGAGCTGATGTCCAGCGCGACATAGGCCGGGTTTGGCAGGGCCTCCAGCAGGGGGCTCACCTTGCGGGCGCTGCCAGCGCCAAATTCCACCAAGGTGCCCTCCCCCAGGGCTGCCGCCATTGCCGTGGCTTGCGCTTGCAGCAGGGCGGTTTCGGTCTTGGTGAGCGTGTACTCAGGCTGCTCGCAGATTTGGTCGAAGAGGCGGGAGCCTTCCGCGTCGTAGAGAAACCAGGCCGGCAGTTGCTTGGGTTCCTGCCGCAGCCCATCGATCACCAATTGCCGCATGTCGGCGGCGGCTGGATGCAGATCCAGTAGTTCCAGCTGGGCATCGGCGGCACGCCTCAAGGTGCTGGTCATGGTCTGGCCGCCTTGGCGAGACGCAGGCCGCTGGCCATCCAGCGGCTGTGCGGTGGATAGAAATTGCGGTAGGTCAGCCGCTCGTGCCCTTCTGGAGTCAGGAAGCAGCTGCCGCGCAAGACGAATTGAGAGCTCATGAATTTGCCGTTGTACTCACCGATGGCGCCCTCAGCGGCGCGGAAGCCTGGGTAGGGGCGATAGGGGCTGCCGGTCCACTGCCAGAGGCATCCAAAGGCTTGCGGCAGCGCACCACTGGCGGCCGCGAGTTCCCATTCCGCCTCGTCCGGTAGCCGAGCGTCTGCCCAGCGGGCATAGGCGTCCGCCTCGAACCAGCTCAGATGACGGACCGGGGCCTGGGGATCGCGGAGTTGCCGGCCAGCCAGCGTGAATTCATCCTCCTCGCGCCAGTACCGGGGGCTTCTCCAGCGCCGTTGCTGCACCAGAGCCCAGCCCTCACTCATCCAGAGATCGGCGCGCTGGTAGCCGCCATCGCCCATGAATTCCGCGTACTCCCCATTGGTCACGAGTCGCTCCGCGATGCAGAAGGGCTCGAGCCAGACCCTGTGTCTGGGGGCCTCGTTATCGAAGTGAAAGCCTGAGTCGGGGCTGCGGCCAAGCTCCACGAGCCCCCCTGGAAACGTCAGCCAGTTGGACTGTGTTGGCCTGGACTGTGTTGGCCTGGATTGATTGCGGTAGGTCGCTTCCGGCTGAACGGCGCTTGTTGGCTCGGGGTAGGCCACGGGCTCGAGGCTGTTGCGGCTGAAGCCATCGAGCAGATCCATCAGCAGCAGTTCCTGGTGCTGCTGTTCGTGCTGCAGGCCTAACTCCACCAGGGCCGTGGGCAACTGATCCAGGTGGTGCTCCAGGGCTTCGGTGACCTGCTGGCGCCAGCGCAGCACCTCCTTGATCGCCGGCCGTGTCAGCAGACCGCGTTGGGGCCTTGGGTGCCGATCTCCGACGGCCTCGTAGTAGCTGTTGAAGAGGTAGCTCCAGCGTTCATCCGCGGCGCTGTAGCTCTCGATCGAGCGCAGCAGGAACGCTTCGAAAAACCAGGTGGTGTGCCCGAGGTGCCACTTGGCAGGACTGGCATCGGCCATGCCCTGCAGGCAGAGATCCTCGGGTTCGAGATCTGCAATCAGGGCTTCGCTGTGGCTGCGAATTCGCCGCAGCCGCGTGGACAGCATGGGTACTCAAGCTCTGCCGAGACCCTAGAAGCGAAGGGCCAAGACGTCAGTGGACGCTTCTACGATCCCCCTACAGCAGAACGCGTGGACCGAGCGCATGGGCGCCAACACTCCGGGCATCACATCCGGCTTTGTGGGCGCGGTGGGCAACACCCCGCTGATTCGTCTGCAGGCGTTGAGCGAGCTCACCGGCTGCGAAATCCTGGGGAAAGCGGAATTCATGAACCCAGGTGGGTCCGTGAAAGATCGAGCGGCCCTGGGAATCCTGCTGGAAGCCGAAGAGCAGGGTTTGCTCCAGCCCGGCGGCACGGTGGTCGAGGGCACCGCTGGTAATACCGGCATCGGGCTGACCCACCTCTGCAACGCCCGTGGGTACCGGGCCGTGATCGTGATTCCGGATACCCAATCCGCTGAGAAGATCGGGCTGTTGCGCAGCCTGGGGGCTGAGGTGCGCACGGTTCCCGCGGTTCCCTACAAGGACCCCAACAACTATGTGCGGCTTTCGGGCCGCATTGCCGCCGAAACCCCTGGGGCCGTCTGGGCCAATCAGTTCGACAACCTGGCCAACCGCCGCGCCCACTACCGCAGCACGGGCCCTGAGATCTGGGAGCAGACCGGCGGGAAGGTGGATGCCTGGGTTGCGGCCACCGGTACGGGCGGCACCTATGCCGGGGTGGCGCTTTACCTGAAGGAGCAGAACCCTCAGGTGCGCTGCGTTCTGGCTGATCCCTACGGCAGCGCGCTCTATAGCTGGGCCACCCATGGGGAGCTGGCCAGCGAGGGCAACTCCATCACCGAGGGGATTGGCAACAGTCGTGTCACCGCCAACCTGGAGGGCGCACCGGTGGATGACGCGGTGCGGATCCATGACCAGCAGGCGCTGGAGACCATCTACGACCTCCTCTGGCAGGAGGGCTTGTTCCTCGGGGGCTCGGTTGGAATCAACGTGGCAGCCGCCGTGGAAACGGCCCGCCGCCTGGGGCCAGGCCACACGATCGTGACGGTTCTCTGTGACAGCGGCGATCGCTATCGGTCACGTCTTTATGACGGTGAGTGGCTGAAGGGCAAAGGTCTGCAGCAACCTGAGCGCGCGGCTTGATGCCACGGCGTTGGAACGCGAACTGAGCACGGTTGATCTGGACCCCGCTGCGCTGATCGGCGGGCGCTATCAGCTCGTGCGCCAGCTTTGCCGCAGTGAGGCGGGATGCCTTTGGAGCGCCGAGGATCAAGGCTCCTCTGGGGCGCCTGTGGCGCTGCTCCAGATCTCGCAGGATCAAGACCTCTGGCGGCGCAACTGGCTGCGGCTTCAGGGCCTGCTGCACCCCCAGTTGCCCCGCTGCGCTGAGGCGATCAGCCTGGATGACGCGCTCTGGTTGCCACGGGAGTGGGTGGAGGGTGAGCCCTATGCCGACCTGAGCCTCGCCGAGGTGGTGGTGTTGCTCAAGCAGCTCCTGCCCCTGCTCTCAGTGCTCCACGGTCAAGGCCTGGGTTGCGGCGCCCTGGATTCGGCCACGGTTCTGCGCCGCTCCAGCGATGGTCTGCCAGTGCTCTTGGATCTGGGCGCCAGCGCGGCTGAGGAGCCGGCCGAGGAGCTGCAGCGCCTCGCTCAGCTGGCGGTGACCTGCAGTGCCCCTGGGGAGGTGGAGGCCCTCAAGCAGCTGGAGCCTTGGCAGCGCCTCGCCGGTGTGGAGGATCGCCCCCCCTTTGCCTCCGCAGATGCTGCCTTGCAGGCCTTGCGGGAGCTGGAGCTGCCGACG
>JBMSIW010000122.1:0-5542 GCA_049418265.1 Vulcanococcus sp. | reverse complement strand
CCGACGTGCTGAACCGCGCCAACCTGGGTATGGAAGTGATGCACGAGCGCAACGCCCACAACTTCCCGCTCGATCTGGCTTCGACCCAGTCGATTCCGGTGGCGTTGACCGCCCCGAGCATTGGTTGAGCTTCCAGCTCCGTGATCCAAAAGCCCCCGCAAGCGCGGGGGCTTTTTTTGTGAGCCGTCCCAGTGACCTGGCGCCTCTCAAGCGCTGATTGCTCGTCTCAAGGCTGTGTTCGCGTGACCTCGACCCCTGAGGGGGCAAAGAGGTAGGTCCCCTCCCCCACGCGCTCCATCTGGCCATCGAGGGCGTGGGTGGCTCCCGAGACGAAGTCCAGGATCCGTTGTGCTTCGGCGCTCTCCAGACCCTCCAGTTGCAGGACAACACACTGGCGCTCGCGGATGGCTTCGACAGCCTCCACCGCCTTTTCAAACTGCTCACAACGCAGCACCGTGACCTGTGGGAGCCAGATCCCAAACGGCGTCTGCATGATCTGAGCGAGCGCTCCTGCTGGAGTTCTGACTCATGGACCTGGATCTGTCCAGCCCAACCGATCAGCTAACCGGGCGGCGGGCCGACCAGGTCATCGAGATGCCCACAGGCCAGAACCTGGTGAAGATCCCTGCCGGCCTGCAATCATCAGGTCTGGCCTGAAGGCGGAGCCAAGGATTGCCCGAGCTGGATCATCAGGTGCTGCCAGCCTTTCTGCTCACCTTGGGGGCAGGCCTATCCACGGGGATTGGCAGCTGGATCGGCGTCTTGACCCGGCGCTTCAGCCCCTCTCTGCTCACCTTGGCGCTGAGCTTTTCGGCCGGCGTGATGATCTTTGTCTCCTTCGTGGAGATTTTCCCCAAGGCCCGCCAGGCGCTCACCCCCGGGCTTGGTTCGGTGCAGGCCTATCTGGTCACGGTGTTGGCCTTCTTTGCGGGCATGTTGGCCCTGGCTCTGATTGATCGGCTGCTCCCCTCCCACGAATTGGCCCTGCTGCCGCTGCGGGAGGGGGCTGATTCCTCAGCCCTGATGCGGACGGGTCTGTTTTCGGCCCTGGCGATCGGGATTCACAACTTCCCGGAAGGTTTGGCCACCTTCATTGCCGCCCTCTCGGAGCCTCGACTGGGTATCGGCATTGCGATCGCGATTGCGATCCACAACATCCCCGAGGGCTTAGCGATCTCCGCGCCGGTTTATTACGCGACCGGTAGCCGCAAGAAGGCTTTCCTGATTTCCTTTGCCTCGGGCCTGGCGGAGCCTGTGGGGGCCCTCATCGGCTACGTCTTTCTTCGCTCCGTGCTGAGCGATTTGGTGCTCGGTCTGGTGTTCGCGAGCGTGGCCGGAATCATGGTCTACATCTGCTTCGATGAGCTGCTGCCAGCGGCCCAGCGCACTGGCGCCCATCACCACCTCATGATGGCTGGGGTCACGGCTGGCATGGTGGTGATGAGCATCAGCCTGGTGCTGCTGACCTGAGGGCAGGGCGCAGCGATGGATTCGAGACGGCACGTTTCTGCGGCAGATCAGCGCTGGCCCTGGTGGCCCTTGCTGCCGCTTTATCCCTACGGGCGAAAGCGCACCTTGGTGCGCGAACTCATCCCTGATCAGCTCTGGAGCTTTGAGCAGCTGCAGGGTGTCTTTTACGTTGCCGTCCCGATTCGCATGACGGTGGCGCGGGTGCGGGGCGGGTTGCTGCTCTATGCCGCCGTGGCCCCCACCGCAGAGGTCCTTCAGGCCCTGCGGGACCTGGAAGCGCGGTTCGGTCCGATCCAGTCCATCGTGCTGCCCACCGCCTCCGGCCTCGAGCACAAGTTGCCGCTGCCGTCCTTGGCACGAGCCTTCCCCCAGGCTCAACTTTGGGTGACACCAGGCCAGTGGAGTTTCCCGCTGAATCTGCCGCTGCCTTGGCTCGGCTTCCCGGCTCAACGCACCAAGGTCCTGGGCGATGACGGCTATCCCCATCCTGAGGAGTTCCGATGGTTGCCCTTGGGTCCCCTGGATCTGGGGCTCGGACGCTTTCAGGAGTTCGCCGGTTTGCACCAAGCCAGCGGTGCGCTGCTCCTCACCGATGCCTTGGTGGCGATTAACGAGCAGCCGCCGGAGCTGTTTGAGCTTGATCCAACCCCGTTGCTGTTTCACGCTCGCGACCTGGGCGATCAGCCGTTGCTCGATCGCCCTGATCTCCGCCAGAAGGGTTGGGAACGTCTGGCCCTGTTTGCCTCGTTTTTGAGGCCTGAGGCGCTGGAAGTGCCCCCGCTGGCTGCCCTGTTGCAGCGAGCCTTTCGCCCCGGCTGCCGCAGCCCCCGCAGTTATTTCGGCATCTATCCGTTCCAGTGGAGCTCCAGCTCGGCAGAGGCCTTTGCCGAGCTGCAGGCCCAGGCCGTCGACCGCCTTTTGGTGGCCCCGGTTCTCGAGCGTCTGGTGTTTCCGCGGGCGAAGCCTGTGGTGGTGCGCTGGTTGCGGGAGCTATCCCGCTGGCAAGAGGTGCGCTGGATCGTGCCGGCCCATTACGACGCACCGGTGCCCAGCTCTCCTGAAGCCCTGGAGCGACTGGCAAGCGCCTTCGAGAGCCGTCCCTGGGCACCTGAGCAAGGCAACTGGACCTACCTCGCCGGCCTCGATGCGCTGCTGGTGCGAACCGGTGTTGTCCCGAATCAACCGATCAACTGAGCTTGAGCCCGGTAGGACCTATGGGCTAAAGACGCAGCTCGCCGGGGTCAGCGTCCGTCTCTGGGAAGAGGGTGGCTTCCAGTTCCATGCGCTGCTCCATTTGGCGCAGGAAGTAGCCGGTCATCATTGCGGAGGCGAGCAGGCCGGCGAGGTGGTCTCGGCTGGCCGTGATCTTGACGTCGAAGTGCTCGCCGGGAAGCATTCCCAGCAGGCCTTGAACGTTGTGACGGATGATGTCCTGAATGTCGCCGCTGGCTGAACGAGCCACGCGCTGCAACACATCCGGTGATTGTTCCTGCAGGTACTGAATCAGCGAGTTGCTGCTGATCGGTTCGCTGTCACTCGTCAGGAACTCCGGGTTGAACATTCCGGTGTGCTCCGCGTCACGGTTGCACCCTACCCCAGCTCTCCATCGGCGTTGAGCTGAGCAGGGGCGGGGAACCGAATCGCGCCAAAACGGCTCAGGGGCCAATAGCGCAACACGGCTGTTCCGATCACGTCCGTCTCCGGGAGCGGTCCCCAGACGTGGGAATCAAGGCTGGCGTTGCGGTTGTCCCCCAGCACCAGCAGCGTGCCGGCAGGCACCGTGACGGGCCCGAAGTTGTAATCCAGCGGCTCGCTGCGCCAGGGTTCATCCACCGGGCGGCCATTGCGCCAGAGCGCACCGTCCTTGACCTCCAGGACTTCACCGGCTTGGCCAACGACCCGTTTGATCAGCGCTGCTTTGGGGTCGTATCCGGCGCTGACCAAGACCTGCGGTGCGTGGAAGACGACCACGGTGCCGTTGGGGAGTGGACGGTGCAGCCGCGGCCGCAGTTTCTCCACCAGGATCCTGTCCTGCAGTTGCAGGGTGGGAAGCATGGAGCCTGACGGAATCCAGCGGGGTTCAATGACGCCCCAGCGCAGGACCAACGCGAGGAGTAACCACAGCAGCAGGGACCGCCAGCCGCTCAACAGGGGCGACTTGTTTTGTGATCCTGTGTCCATGGTTTGGGACCAGTGGGCATGATCGCCACATCCTGAACAACGGCTCAGCTCGGTGTCCCTTCCCCCCGCCGTGCCCTGCAGCGCTGAGGCCAATGTGCGGGCGGCTCTGACGTTGCTGCGCTCCTTCATGGACGCGGGGCTGCGCCGCCTGGTGCTCTGTCCGGGTAGCCGCTCGGCACCGTTGGCCCTGGCCGCCGGTCTCCTGGCCGAGCGGGGCCTGGAGCTTTGGACCGGCATTGATGAGCGCTCGGCAGCCTTTTTCGCCCTCGCTCTTGGTCGTCACGATGGCGTTCCTGCCGCGGTGGTCACGACGTCGGGCACGGCGGTCGCCAATCTCCTGCCGGCGGCGGTGGAGGCGGACTTTGGGGCGATTCCGCTGCTGCTGATCACAGCGGATCGCCCAGCCCGTCTGAAAGGCTCTGGAGCCAATCAGACGGTCAACCAGGAGGCCTTCTTACGGGCCTCAGCGCGGTGCCTTCTTGAGGCCAGCCCCACGGGCTTGGCCTCCCAGGGCCCCGAGCTGATCCAGGCGTTGGCCGCAGAGGCCTGGCGCTCCAGCTTGGCTGCGCCGCGGGGACCTGTGCACCTGAATGTCCCGTTTGAGGAGCCGCTCCATGCCTCAGCTCAGGTGTTGTCCGCGTTGCAGACGGAGCTTGCGGCGCAGCTCCTGCCCCAGACGCTGACCTCAGCCTCAGCTGTTCTGGAGCCGAAAGCCCCGCAGCTCAGCAGCGCGCCTGGGGGCCTTGATCCTGATCAACCGGGCGTCGTTGTGGTGGGTCCCTGGCGCGGAACGCCAGCTGAGCTCAAGGATTTCGCCGAAGCCCTGGGCCAATGGCAACGGCGCAGTGGTTGGCCGGTGCTGGCCGATGCCCTCTCTGGCCTTCGCGGTTGGCCCGGGCTGGAGCTGGTGCAGGGCTATGACCTGCTGCTGAACGAGGGGCACGGGTTGCCTCTGGCACCGCAGCTGTTGCGCTTGGGCCCCGTGCCAGCGAGCCGGCGCCTGCAGAACTGGATCGCTCAGTGCGGTTCAAGCCAGCTCCTGATCACAGAAAACGATCCCCGCAACCTGGATGCCCTCGGCTGTGCGGCATGCCGGGATGCGTCGGGATTCCAGCAGTGGCTGCGCGCTTGGCCTGCTTCGACCTGGGCTCAGCAACCCAGCCCAATCAACTTGGCCTGGAGCCGTGTCTGGTCCGAGGCGGACCTGGGGGTTCAGCGGCTGCTGAGCGAAACCTTTGGCTCGCCAGGTCCCTTGAGCGAGCCCGCCTTGGCCTATCACCTCAGCCGTGCCTTGCCCGCGGGATTGCCCGTGCTGCTGGCGAACAGCAGTCCGGTGCGCGACTGGGAAAGCTTCATGGCCGCCTCCTCACCCCATCGGCCCATTCATTCGTTTCGCGGTGCCTCAGGGATTGATGGGACTCTCTCGTTGGCCTGTGGCTTGGCGGCGGCCGGTGAGCGGGCCTTCTTGATCAGCGGTGATCTGGCTCTGTTCCATGACGCCAATGGCTGGTTGTGGCGCGAGCAGTTGATGGCCCGCGGCATACGCCTCACGGTGTTCGTCCTCGACAACCAGGGCGGAGGCATCTTTGAGCAGTTGCCGATTCGCCCCGCCTTGGACTTCGAGCGGCTGTTCGCCATGCCCCAGACCCTGGAGCCGGGCCCCTGGGCTGAGGGCTACGGCATCCCCTGGCGCCCATTGCTGGGACTTGATCAATTGGAGTCCGTCCTTCAGTGGGCTTTGGAGCAGCCCTTGGCGCTGGTGGTGGCCCGCACCGAGCGCCAGGCGGACGCGGAACTGCGCCATGGGTTGCGCCGCAGAATGGTGGCCCCCTGACCAGAGCGCGATGTCCGCTGCCGGCTCCTCTGCGGCCAGCTCCTCTGCTGACAGCTC
>JBMSIW010000121.1:0-5680 GCA_049418265.1 Vulcanococcus sp. | reverse complement strand
CCCCCAACTGTTTCAGTCGCTACTGAATTGAAAACCCGCTGCAAGCAGCGGCAATTGCAGCGCAAGCCATGCGCGCCAAAGAAGTTCGGACCGACACATTATTTGTAAAAAAATCCTCGAATTACCCCGTTTGGTTCACCATGAACATCACGCCTTCGCTAGAAATGCATCAGAAGGACAAAACGTTGGGTGAGCCGCCCCTGGGCCCTGGCTGACCGGAAGTAGCCCACCGCAGGGCGAAGCAACGCTCCTTCCCACGAAGCGGAACCAAACCCCGACCCTTCGAGGCCCATGACCATGACCAAACTCCAGTACCGCGGCGTCAGCTACGACAACGCCACCCACGAGCAGCCCAGCTCTCAGCCCGTTGACCACGCCTACCGCGGTCAGCACTACGAAGCACCGCTGCGCCACGACGCAGCTCCCGTCGACGAGAGCCTGGAGCTGCAGTACCGCGGCCACGCCTACCACCACCGTCAGGCCGAGGCCGCCAATCAGGTCAACAAGGCCTGATTCCGAACCAAAGCAGGAGAAACAGCCTTTCGTCGCTGTTGCTACTTCAGCTCAAGCAACCGCCATCTCCAATGGGGTGGCGGTTTTTTCATGGCCATGGATCTCAGCCTGACGGGCCAAGGGGACAGCTACCGGATCACCCCCCGCTCGGTGCTCGGCATGCTCTGGCTGCAGACCCACTTCGAGAGCGAGACCTGGGATCTGATCTGCGGCGGGCAGGTCAACCTCAAATCCGACTGCTGTGACCACCTCTGCACGGACGCCCTAGAGGCAGGGCTGCAAGTGATGCGAATCCCTGCCGTCGCGCTCAGCTGAGCACTCAGGCCAGCTTGCGTTGCTGCTTCCAACGCAGGGACGACCAGATCAGGAAGACCAGCACCAGCGGCAGCACCGCCACCAGAACGAAGAGTCGGAACAGATCAGCACCCGGCGCCGCCGTGCTGCTCAGGACCTGCTCGATCAGATACAGCCCATATCCACCCAACAACAGCCAACCCTCCAGTCGGTTGATCACCCCGCCGCTCCAGAAGATGGGCAGACAAGCCAGGGTGGTGAGCACCATCACGGGAAAGTCGCGGCTGAGCATCACCGGATCCACCGCCAGGCCGTCCTGACCTGACACAAAGGCACAAAGGCCAAGAATGACCAGCTGGTTCAGCAGGTTGCTACCCACCACGTTGCCGATGGCCAGATCTGCCTTGCCGCGATAGGCCGCCACCAGCGAGGTCACCAGCTCCGGCATCGAGGTACCGGCCGAGACAATTGTGAGACCGATCACGGTTTCGCTCACCCCAAGGGCCTGGGCTGCCGTGATGGCACCCTTCACCAGCACCTGGGAACCGACCACCAGCAGCGCCAGACCGGCGGCCAACTTGAACAGGGCCACAGGCATCGGGGCGGCACCATCGGCATCAAGGTCATCAGCACCCTCGGCCTGATCCTCCTTGGCAGAGCGGATCTCCCAGACCAGGTTGATCGCCAGGGCCGTCAGCAAGGCCAGGCCGGCAACCCAGGTCAGACGGCCTGTTGACGCCATGCCCCAGGTGGCCATGGACACCGCCAAGAGCAACGGCACATCCCTTCGCACCAGGCGGCTCTTCACCCGCAGCGATGTGATCGCTGCGCTGGCCCCCAGCACGACCATCACATTGAAGATGTTGGAGCCGACGATGTTGCTCACGGCAATGGAGTCACCCGCTGCTCCGCCTTGGAGGGTGGAGAGAAGACTCACAAACAGCTCAGGAGCACTGGTGCCCATCGAGACCACCGTCAGACCGATCACGATCTGAGGAATGCCCAACAGCAGTGAAAGAGCAACCGAACCGGCAACAAAGAGCTCACCGCCACCGAAGAGGAGGAGAATCCCGGCCACAATCTGCAGAAAGCTGATGATGTCAGGCATAGAGGCAGATCAACAGCTCAATTCTGCACACGGCAGCCCTGAAAACTCCGGTTGAGTCGATGCTGTTATGAACCAGCCGGAGCAGCCGCAGGAGCCTCGCTGTTGCTGGGCTTAGGGGCAGGGGTGTCCTGGCTCTCCGCAGGACTCGTTGCTGGCTCCTCGGGCGCAACAGGATCGGGATTGGGTGCGGTTTCAGGACCGATCACATCAATCGAAACCCGCTGCACCAGCAAGCGATAGCGCAGTTTCTGGGTTTGATTGATGTAGTCCTGAACCGCCGCCACCTGACGGGGCGTCGGCAGGTTGGGCCGGCTGACCCGCACAGCGGCCTTGATCAAGGGAGGGTTCTGGCTCCAGTCGATCGAGACTCCGGTGAGTTCCGAGTCACGCCCCAGGGTCAAGGTGCGCTGGCGCAGGCTCTCGGTGATCGCACTCTCGATGTCCTGTAGGGCCAGCCGCTGCTGGGCCTGACCCACCAGGCTCAGAAAACTGGTGGTGAGGGGAATCAGCAGCAGGCCCGTGAGCAGCAAGCTCACCAGGCCCATTTGGCTCCGCAACAATTTCTGGCGCAGGCTGGCCTGGGTGGCCACCAGGGTGAGCAGACCGCCCGAAAGAATCCCCAGCAGGTTGGCCGCGAACAACAACGCCGCTCCCTTGGCGGGATCCCATTCCTGCAGCGCCAGCAGCAGCCCAAGCACGCAGACCGGGGGCACCAGGGCCACGGCAATGGCGGTGCCGGCCAGCGAAGACACGGCTTCCGGTCTCAGACGGCCATAGGTCGCAATGGAGCCCGCCACCAAGGCAATGCCCAGATCCAGGAGGTTGGGCGTGGTGCGGCGCAGCACCTCATCCCCCAGCACCGGAATGCGCGCCACCAAGCCCAGGGCCGCAGACATGGCAATGGTGATCGCAACCCCCACTGCCAGGGTGAGCAGGGCCCTTCCGGCCAGGGCGAACCGGCCTTCCAGGATCGCGAAGGAGGCGCTGCGCAGCGGCAGGATCCAGGGCGCGATCAACATGGCGCCGATCACCACGGCGGCGCTATCAGCCAGCAAGCCCAAGGTGGCAATCAGGCTCGCCGCCACGGTGAGCACCACAAAGGACTCATCCAGGCGGGCTTCCTGTTCAAAGCCGGCCTCCAAGGACGCAAGGCTGGTGGATTCGGCCATCAGCGTTGGAGGTCGGCTCCAACCAGGATGACGGATGGAAATCGTCTCGCTAGGGATTGCACCACAAACACTGACCGGGATCAGCGCGCAGCAGTCCATCGCGGCGCGGCAAGTCCTGGCTGAATGTGCAACACGAGCAGCTCCAGCGCTCGCTCAACGTGAGTTCTGTCGCCAGCCCACACGCACCACAGGGCAAGCCAGGAAGCGTTTGCTTGAGACCCCAGCCAGGTGCACCACAATCCGGGCAGGGGGTCCGCAGCCGCCGCACCAAGGCCGCGCCGAGGCGCCGAATCGCCCGCATGCGGGTCGGGTTGCAGTGGGCGCGCATGTCGGTTTCCAGCCACACCCGCCCGTCGGGATCAGCGGCGCGGCAGCGGGTGATGGCCTCCTTGAGGGCCGACCTGCTGGCCAGTCCCTTGAACAAGCTGCCCGTGTTGGCTGTGGCCGGGCGGGCAATCAGTGCATGCGAAGGAAATCGCACCCGCACCAGCCAGGCCTCCAGCTGTTGATCTGACTCCAGAAGCAGGTGGCCGAAGTTTGTGCGCCAGTCGAGCTGTTGCTCAACGACGCAGAGATCCCTGTCCAGATCCAGGAACACCAAGATCTCCTGCCCCACCGCCAGCATCGGCATGGCGGGGTGGGGGCCGAAGCTTGCCTCACTGGCAAGCCCGAGGGTCAGGCCCGTGGCCGCCAGTCCCATCTGGGCCTTGGCGCGGCATGTCGCGAGCGCATCGTCGATGCGCTCGATCTCGCCACTGAAGGTGCCCAGCTGATCGGTATCGACATCGGCGAGCTGGAGTTCAGCCCCCAATCCCCAACGCAGGGGCAGGCCCAGGGCCTGCTCCTTGCCGTGGCGGGTGGCGAGGGCGATCAGCGACCGCGCATAGGGAGAGGTGGCCTGCACCAGGGCGATCCGCTCAGGAGGGGATCTCCTGAGCGAGGGGCTCGGGTTCAGCGGGAATCACCAACCTCAGCAGGATCGGAGCGAGGAAGGTGGTGCCGATCACCATCAGCAAGATGGCGGCCTCCAAAGCCGGCGTCAGGATCCCGGCCTGGCTGCCCAGGCCCAGGAAGATCAGGCCGACCTCGCCGCGGGGCATCATCCCCAGGCCCACCACCAGACGATTGGTGGGATCTGAGCTGAGATAACACCAGCCCGCAGCCACCTTGCCGGCCATGGCCACAGCCAGCAGGAAGGCCGCCACGATCAGGCCTTCACGGTTGGAAGGGTCGAGGGGATTGAGCACGGAGAGATCCATGCCGGTGCCGATCAGCACGAAGAAGACCGTGGCGAACAAGGCCACCAGAGGCTTCACCGCCGCATCAATGTCGTGGGTGTGCTTCGAGGCACTCAGGATCAGGCCGGCTGCAAAGGCCCCCAGGGCCGCTTCCAAACCAATGGCCTGGGCCACAAAACAGCAAAGGGTGAGCACCACAAAACTGGCCACGGCCACATCACCGGGGGCCTTGAGCTGATCCACCACCCAGTCGAAGGCAGGCGCTGCTTTGCGGCTGAGCACCAAGGCCACGGCCACAAAGGCCACCGCGGCCAGGCCCAGCTTGATCACAGGGCCAAGGCTGAAGCTGCCGCCGCCCACGATCGCCACAACGACCGCCAGGATCACGATGCCGAGGATGTCGTCCAGCACGGCGGCGCCGATCACGATCTGGCCCTCCTTGCGCTTGAGCCACTTGAGCTCGCCAAACACGCTGGCCGTAATACCGATGGAGGTGGCCGTCATGGCAGCACCGGCAAACACGGCCGGAATCAACGGCACATGGAAGAAGAAGACAAGGCCCGCCGTGCCGAGGGCAAAGGGCAGCACCACACCCGCCACCGCCACCGTGGTGGCCTGAACGCCGACGGCAACTAATTCATCCAGCTCGCTCTCCAGCCCGGTGAGGAAGAGCAGGGCAAACAAGCCGATCTGGGAAACGGATTGCAGGCTTGGGAAGGTTTCGTTGTAGAGATCTGCCACCTCATCGGGCCGGATCTCAGCCAGCGAACCCAACAGCGACAGCAACCCAGCACTGATCTGGGCCTGGGTCTCCGGCGGCACGATCAGGTGCAGACCAGAGACGCCGACCAATACACCGGCGACCAATTCACCCAGGATCGTGGGCAGCTGAAGCCGAACCATCAGCTCCGCGATGGCACGGGCAGCGATGAAGATCACCAGGAAGCGACCCACCTGTAGGAGGGTTTCTGCCACTTCCAGCTGATGGGGGCTGATCTCAGCGATCAACGCCAGAGGGGGAAGCATGAACGGCCTGAAACGGGCAGCTGGTTATAGGGGTGCTTCAAGGGGTTCTGGGTGGCGTGTCGAGCAATCCGCGTTGCTGGAGCTCGGACTGGAACTCACGGCCGAGTTGCGCTTCCGGTGTGTGGCGATTCACCTGAGCCAGCACCATCACGGTGCGTAGCGCCAACCAGCTCAGGCCTACAAACAGCAGCAGGGTCATGTCCCATGACCAAACAAGGCAGTGAGTTTGGGGAGGATCCACCCAGGCTGGGGATAGCAGCGCTTCAGCATCAACACGACCCACATTCCGCGCGCACCCCCTAAGGTTCCGCGCCAACCCTGTTCTGTTGCGA
>JBMSIW010000120.1:0-5776 GCA_049418265.1 Vulcanococcus sp. | reverse complement strand
TACACCGGCGCCGCCATCGCTGAGTCCTTCATGTACAAGGGCAAGGCCACCCTCGTCATCTATGACGACCTCACCAAGCAGGCTCAGGCATACCGCCAGATGTCCCTCCTGCTCCGTCGTCCCCCCGGCCGTGAGGCTTACCCCGGCGACGTGTTCTATTGCCACAGCCGTCTGCTCGAGCGCGCCGCCAAGCTGAGCGATGCCATGGGCAAGGGCTCGATGACCGCCCTGCCGATCATCGAAACCCAGGCCGGTGACGTGTCGGCCTACATCCCCACCAACGTGATCTCGATCACCGATGGTCAGGTGTTCCTGAGCTCCGACCTGTTCAACTCCGGTCTGCGCCCCGCCATCAACGTGGGTATCTCGGTGAGCCGTGTGGGCGGTGCCGCCCAGACCAAGGCCATCAAGAAGATCGCCGGCACCCTGAAGCTGGAGCTGGCTCAGTTCGACGAGCTGGCCGCCTTCTCCCAGTTCGCCTCTGACCTGGACGCCGCTACCCAGCAGCAGCTGGCCCGCGGTAAGCGTCTGCGCGAGATCCTCAAGCAGCCCCAGTTCAGCCCCCTGATCCTGGCTGAGCAGGTTGCTGTGGTCTACGCCGGCGTGAAGGGCATGATCGACGAGGTTCCCGTGGAATCCGTTGTTCAGTTCTGCCGCGAACTGCGCGAGTACCTCAAGAGCAACAAGGCTGAGTTCATCAACAAGGTTCAGACCGAGAAGCAACTCAGCGAAGAGTCTGAAGCGATGCTCAAAGCCGCCATCAACGAAGTCAAGTCGTCGATGCTGGCTGCGGCCTGATCCTGACGGTTACCCCGGAGAGTCCATTCCATGGCGAACCTGAAGGAGATCCGCGACAGGATCAGTTCCGTTAAGAACACCCGAAAGATCACCGAGGCCATGCGCCTCGTGGCAGCTGCCAAGGTCCGCCGGGCACAGGAACAAGTTCTGCGCAGCCGTCCGTTTGCAGACCGACTGGCTCGGGTTCTGGAGAATCTCCAGACCCGAATGCAGTTCGAGACTGCCGACGCACCTCTGCTCGAGAACCGTGATGTCCGCACCATCACCCTGCTCGCCGTCACCGGCGATCGCGGTCTGTGCGGTGGCTACAACGCCAACATCATCAAGCGCACTGAACAGCGTCACGCTGAGCTCAAGTCCCAGGGCTATGAAGTCGACCTGGTTCTGATTGGCCGCAAGGTGGCCACCTACTTCCAGAACCGCGCCAGCCAGTACACCATTCGCGCCACCTTCATGGGGCTCGAGCAGGTGCCTAATGCTGCTGAGGCCGGCAAGATCGCCGATGAGGTGCTCGCTGAGTTCCTCTCCGGCACGACCGATCGCGTCGAGATCATCTTCACCAAGTTCATCAACCTGGTGAGCTCCAAGCCTGTTTCCCAGACCCTGCTGCCCCTGGACCCCCAGGGCATTGCCAGCCCGGACGATGAGATCTTCCGTCTCACCACCCGCGATGGTCAGCTCGGCGTCGAGACCGGCAAGGTGGCTAACGATCAGCCTTCGCTGCCTTCTGATCTGGTGTTCGAACAGAGCCCTGATCAGCTCCTGAATGCGCTGCTGCCTCTGTATCTGCAGAACCAGCTCCTGCGCTCCCTCCAGGAGGCTGCCGCTTCTGAGCTGGCGAGCCGGATGACGGCGATGAACAACGCCAGCGATAACGCCAAGGCTCTCGCCAAGACGTTGACCCTGGACTACAACAAGGCCCGCCAGGCCGCCATTACCCAGGAGATCCTGGAAGTGGTCGGTGGCGCGGCCGCCATGGCTTGACCTTTTTAGGCCCATTGCTTGTTCGGCCTCCCGCTACGGGGGGCCTTTTTTGTGTCCTGTTTCCGGCAGGCCAGGATGGAGTTTGCGCCGCTGAGTGATGTCGCTTCAGCTGAAACCCCTCTTCCCGTTGGCGTTGGCCACGGCACAGCTGCCGCTGGATCCTTGGGATGCAGCCCTGCTGTTGCAGGACGTGTTGGCGTTGCGGGGTGAGTCCTCGGGTAACCCCACACCGGGTTGCGCCTGGACCGGTGATCTCAATGGTGTCTGGCAGGTGCATGCTTTGCCGGCTTTTGCGGCCATCACGGCGATGGTTGAGCAGCAGGCCTGGAGCTATTTGCGGGAGATCGGCTTTCAGAGTGAGCAGATCGCCCTGCATATCCAGCGCTCCTGGCCCGTGGTCAGCGAGCCAGGTCAGGCGATTGGCCGTCACCATCACCCCAACGCCCACCTCAGTGCCATCGTTTATTTGAACGGCGATGGCAGCGGCCGCAGCGGCTGCCTCAGGCTCTTCCCCCGAGTCCAGCCCAATGAGTTGGTCCCGGGCTTGGCGGTCGGGCATGGCGGTCCGCTCTGCGCTGATGGCGAGGGACGGCTCCAGTGGAACGCGCCCCACTACGACATCGCTCCACGGGCTGGGCTGATGGTGCTCTTCCCTGCGCAGATGGATCACGCTGTCACCGCGAACGACGACGCTGATGACCGTCGGGTGTCGTTGGCGTTTGATCTGGCTCTGAGCGCACCGCTCAGTCGGGATGCAGGGGAAGCGCCACCGGAATATTTGGCTCCCCATCCCCAGCAATGGAGCCCGAGCAACGCGCCGTGATCCTGGACAATGGGGAGCACTTGGCCTGATCTGCTGCGCCCATGAGCGACACCTACACCGTCGTCTGCGAACTGAATGGTGAGAGCCATTCCTTCAGCTGCAGTTCCGACCAGACGGTGCTGGCCGCCGCCGAGGCTGCCGGTGTGGCGGTCCCGAGCTCCTGCTGCTCGGGGGTCTGCACCACCTGCGCTGCCCTGGTGAAGGAAGGCTCGGTGCACCAGCCCGATGCGATGGGTGTCAAGGCTGACCTGCAGGAGCAGGGCTTTGCGCTGCTGTGCGTGGCCTATCCCCGCAGCGACCTCAAGCTCGTGGCCGGTCAGGAAGATGCCCTGTACGAGGCCCAGTTCGGTCAGTACCAGAAGTGAGCGCGCTGCGGCCAGTGGCGTTGCAGCTCTCCTGCGGACCTGGCCCCCTGCGAGGACAGATTGAGGCGGAGCTGCGAGTCCACGGTCAGCCCCTGCGCTGGGCCATCACCCAGGCCTGCTGCTCCCCCGATGGCACCCGCGCCTTGCAGATCGAGGCGATCGTCTACAGCCCGGTGGCCCTGGTATGAGCGGCGCTGGATCCGTGCTGCCCACCCTGATGGTTTTGCCCACGGGCATCGGCTGCGAGGTGGGTGGCTATGCCGGTGACGCCGTGCCGGCGGCTCGCCTGTTGGCCGCAGCGAGTGGTTGCCTCGTCACGCATCCGAACGTGATGAACGGGGCCTCTTTGTATTGGAGCGACGGGCGCATTCACTACGTGGAGGGTTCCAGCCTGGATCGCTTCGCGGCCGGTGAACTGGCTCTCGAGCCGGTCCGGCGGCAGCGGATTGGGCTGCTGCTGGATGCCGGGATCGAAGAGGAGTTGCGGCTGCGCCACCTGCAGGTGGCTGATGGCTGCCGGGCGAGCCTTGGCCTCACGGTTGGACCCGTCGTCACGACCAGGGCACCTTTGGGGGTGAGCCTCAGTCAGGGCCAGAGCGGTGCCAGTTGGGGTTGCCTGGAGCGCCCGGATCTGCTGCTGGAGGCTGGTGAACGATTGCGTGATGCCGGTGCCACGGCCATCGCCGTGGTGGCTCGTTTTCCCGATGACCCGGACAGTGAGGCGTTGACGGCCTACCGCCAGGGCGGTGGCGTGGATGCCCTGGCGGGGGCCGAGGCGGTGATCAGTCATCTGCTCAGCCGTCATCTCAACCTTCCCTGTGCCCACGCACCGGCCTTGAGCCCCCTGGAGCTCGATCCCCAGTTGGATCCCCGCGCGGCTGGGGAAGAGTTGGGCTACACCTTCTTGCCCTGTGTCTTGGTGGGTCTGAGCCGCGCGCCCTCCCTTCAACCCCTTGATCGGGCTTCGCCGTCGGCCATTCGTCCCGATCAGATCGGCGCCGTTGTGGCCCCGGCTGGCGCCCTGGGTGGTGCGGCGGTGCTGGCCTGCGCGGAGCGCGGGGTGCCGGTGATTGCGGTGGAGAACCCTTGCGTGCTGCAGGTCACGGCTGAGGCCCTGGGCCTTGAGGCGATCGTGGTCTCCAGCTACAGCGAGGCTGCGGGCGTAGTGCTGGCCCTGCGGGAGGGGCTTGACCCCGGTGCCCTGCGCCGGCCCCTGGGCCGTTTGGTTTGATGCCGGGATTTGCTCGATCGCCATCCGCCGATGCGCCCTGTCCCTGCGGCGGCGGGCGCTACGACAGTTGCTGTGGGCCCTTCCACCGTGGTGAGGCGCTGCCGGAGACGGCTGAGCAGTTGATGCGATCGCGCTACAGCGCCTATAGCCGCAGCTTGATTGACTATCTGCTGAGGACTCATCCCTCTGAAACCCCCAGCGCTCAACGTCGGCAGGAGCTCAAGGCCAGCTGCCGCGGCGTGCGCTGGACGGGTTTACGGATCGTGGCTGCGGAGGCTGGCGGTCCGAGAGATCTCACTGGAACGGTGACGTTTGAGGCCCGTTATCGCACCGGTACGCAGACGGGGCTCCTGCAGGAGTGCTCCCGTTTTGGTCGGGAGGGGCAAGAGCTTGAGGGGCGTTGGCTCTATCTCGCAGCCGAGACGATCAGCGCCTGAATGCCTACTGCAGGCACGCCATGGGATGGCGATTGGCAACCCCCAGGGCCTTGGCGACCCCTGGATGACACACCGCTCCGCCGACGGTGTTCAGGCCTGAGACGAGTTCGGGCCGATCGGTGACGGCTTCCACCAGGCCCCGCCCCGCGATCGAGAGGATGTAGGGGAGGGTGACGCTGACCAGGGCCTCGGTGGAGGTGAAGGGCACGGCCCCCGGCATGTTGCCGACGGCGTAGTGCTGCACGCCGTGAATCGTCACCACGGGGTTGGTGTGGGTGGTTTCGCGGCTGGTGGCGATGCAGCCGCCTTGATCAATGGCGACATCCACAATCACGGACCCTGGTTGCATCTGCGCGACGAGGTCCTCACTCACGAGGGTTGGGGCGCGATCCCCGGGCAGCAGCACGGCGCCGATGACCAGATCGGCTGTGGGGATGAGGCGCTCGAGCAGTCCCACGCTGCTCACCAGGCTCACCAGTCGTCCCTGCCGGGCGCTCTCCAGTCGCCGCAGCCGTTGGGGTGAGAGGTCCAGCAGCAGCACCTCGGCATCCATGGCTGCGGCCAGCCGGGCCGCGTTCCAACCCACGGTGCCGGCTCCCAGGACCACCACCCGCGCGGGTTTGACTCCTGCGCAGCCGCCGATCAAGACGCCCCGACCGCCATGGGGTTTCTCCAGAAGATGGGCGCCCACCTGGGCGGCCAGTCGTCCGGCGATCTCACTCATGGGCGCCAGCAGGGGCAGGCTTCCATCGCTGAGCTGAACCGTTTCGTAGGCGATCGCGGTGGTGCCGGCCTCGATCAGGGCCCGTCCCACCTCGGGGTAGGCGGCCAGGTGCAAATAGGTGAAGAGCACCTGATCGGCGCGCAGAAAGGGGAACTCCTCCACCTGCGGCTCTTTCACCTTGACCACCAGGTGGGCACCCCAGGCGCCGGCCTGGTCCACCAGGGAGGCCCCAGCCGCCAGGAAGGCCGCATCGCTGATGCCAGCCCCGGTGCCGGCTCCCTGCTCGACCTGCACGCTGAATCCGTGGCTGACCAACTCCCGGATGGCGTCGGGCGTCAGCGCGACCCGCTGCTCATCGGGCTTGATTTCCCGCGGCACGCCGATGCTGGCGATCGGGGCGATGGAGCCGGCCAT
>JBMSIW010000119.1:0-5786 GCA_049418265.1 Vulcanococcus sp. | reverse complement strand
AGCAAGATCAAGCAGCGCGACATCAACTACTACGCCGGTCTGTACGCCAAGGGCGCCCTGGACCCCAAGAGCGCTGTTGCCGCCTGATCCGGTTTCAGGATCGAACCGCAGAGCCCCGCAAGGGGCTCTTTTTTTGTCCCTTCCTAGGGAGCAGCGGCGGCGCCAGGCAGGGTGAGGGCGCGCGGTACAGGGCTGCCGGCAGCAGACACGAGGCGGGCCAGGGCCTGATCAAAGGTGGGCTCCATGACATAGCGCTGACCATCCGTGACCACCACACGCACCAGGGTGGGCAAAGCGTTGTTGCTGCTCTGCAGGTAGACGGGCTCCACATAGAGCAGGCCCTGACCCACGGGCATCACGAGCAGGTTGCCGCGCAACAACTTCGAGCCGGCGCGGTTCCAGAGTCCGAACTGATAACTAATGGCCGGGTCCTGCTCGATCAGTGCCGAGATCTGCTGAGGACCGAGCAGCAGGCGCTGCTGCGGGAAGCGAGCCAGGAATAGTTCGCCGTAGTTGGGGGTGTCGTTGCGAGCCGCAAGCCAACCCACCATGTTGGCCCGCTTCAGGGGCGTGAACGGCAGCAGGAGGACGAACTCGGGTCGGCTGCTGCCAGGCAGCTGCATGGTCACGTGATACGGCCTGACCGGGGCTGTGCGATCCCCGTAGATCTCCTCGGGTACTGCCCAGACGTCATCACCGTTGTAGAAGGTGCGCACATCGGTGACGTGGTAGCGCAGGAGCCGCTCCGCCTGAATCTGAAACTGGCTCTGGGGCACCTGGATATGGGCCAGGAGCTGCTTGGGCATGGCCTGGAGAGGCCGAAACAGATCCGGAAAAGCTTTCTGCCAGGTCCGCAACACCGGATCGGTCGGATCACTCACATAGAGCCAGACATCACCGTTGTAGGCATCAACAACCGCCTTGACGGGGTTACGGAAGTAGCGAATCCCCTCTGGATTGGCGTCGGAATAGGGATAACTGCGGCTCTGGGTAAAGCCATCGAGCATCCAGTACTGATGGTGTTCACTGCGGTAATCCGGGTCATCGTCCACCCGGGCAGTGACGAGATAAGGCTTGCTTTCGAACCGCAGGAAAGGAGCAATGGCCGTGAGCCGCTCATTGACCTGACGGCGCAACAGCAGCCGTGACGAGGGGGTCAACGATCCGGTGAAGAGCAGGCGCGGCTCAGGCAGATAGATCGCCGCCATCAGGCGATCCAGGGGGCCATGAATCGGAACACCCGCCTCGCCGTCGTAGTGGGAATACACGTTGAGATCACCCTCGGGGTAATCGAATTCCCGCACCTGCGTGGGGGCGATCGCATAGGGGGATGCCCCGGACGCGAAATAGAGCTTGGGCCGCCCCACGGGCAGTGCCTGCTCAACCTGCTGCTGGCTCAGGCCGAGCTGCGGGATGGCCTGGACGCGCCCGCTGCGGCCCAGGTCCTTCACGAAATAGAGCGGCAGACCATCGGCCCCAGCGGCATTCACCGGAGACACCGTGAAGCCATAACCGTGGGTGAAGACCAGATGGCGGTTCAACCAGGTGCGTGAGCCCTTCGCCAGGGCACTGCTGTCCAATTCCCGGGCGGCCACCAGCACCTGCTGGGAGCCCTTCTCGGCCGTGCGGTCACTGAGGGGATAGCGATCCACCGCCGCAGAGGGGAAGCGGTAGTAGAGCCGCAGTTGCTGCAACTGACGGTTGGCCTCAAGCAGCGGACCGCTGTCCCAGAGGCGCACGTTGGCGAGGGTGCCACTGGAGGAGCGCAGATCCGCAGGCCTGAGCTGCTGTTTCGGGGCCAGGTCCACCTCACGCACGGCCTCCAGACCAAAGGCGCGCCGGGTGGCAGCAATGGAGCGTTTCAGATAGGGCGCCTCCAGCTCCAGCTCCCGGGGCTGCACCCAGACCCGCTGCACCAGAGGGGCCAGGGCCCACTCGACCACGGGCAGGGTGAAGGCCGTGGAGATCAGCGGCAACAGCGCAACCCGGCGAAACCAAGAACGGGGGACCGGCACCAAAAGACCGAGTCCACTGAACAAAAGGAGTGCCGCCAGGAGGAGCTTGAGGGGGAGTCGGATGTGCAGATCGACAAACCCGGCTCCGGAAGCCACCCCACTGCCCTCAACCATCAAGTTGAACGGGGAGAGGCCATAACTGAGGGCGGCCGCCAGGGAAAGGACCGCCAACTGCGGCTGCAGAACCCGCTGTTGATCACGACTCAGGCCTGGGAAGCGCAGATCGCTCAGGCTGGTGCCCTCGCTGAAGGTGAGCCAGAGGCAACCAGCCAGACCAACCATGACCTGGGCCAGCAGGATGCTGACCAAGAGATGCAGGGCCGGCAACCGGAGCACGGTGAAGCTGAGATCCAAGCCCGTGACGGGATCGGCTTCACCAAAGGGAACGGCCAGCAATCCCGGCAACCAGAGGCTCCAGCCGCGCGCCAGAGCGGTGGCTGAACCGGCCAAGGCAGCCGCCAGGCTGATGCGGAGCGTGGTGTAAGGCCACAGCAACAGCAGGGGGAGCAGCAGGGCCACCAGGACCAGCACGAGCCAGACGGGCAGATCGGCCATGGCGGCCAAGCCCGTGATCACCTGCCCCTGGAAGGGATCAAGGATCAGCCCGCGGGCCTGCAGCATCAAGTAGCTGAGACCGAGGGACAACAGCAGCAGCAAACCGGCCAGCACAGCCACCAGGGCCGCAGCGTTCAGCGGCGCCAGCGGCACATCCCGGAGAACCTTGCGACCCGAGTCCTGGCGCAGGCGCCAGCAGCGGCGCAACTGCTGAAGCTGCAGAGGCAACCCCAGGCCCAACACCAAAACAAAGGCCAGTCCCTGGAACAACCAACGGCGCAGGATCACCGTGGAGGAGTCGAACTGGGCGAACCACTGCAGCTCGATCAGCAGGCGCGGCACCAGCACCAGCAGACCCAGGAACAGGGCCAGCAGGCCCAGCCAACGCAGAAACCGCTTGTAGCGCGTCACGGGATGCAGCAAAGACGGCCCAGAGGGAAGCCGGCATCCCGTGAGGCTAAGCAGCGAATCCAGGCGGTCAAGCCGACGCAGCAATACCCGACTCACGAGATCGGGATTAAACCGTTCGATCAGATCGCGCTGCTAATTTCTCTTCAACGTCCATGGCCAGAACGTGACGGCAACCCTTTCCCGCTCCACCTTCACAGGGCTGCGCTGCAAGGAATGCGGCCACGCCTATGAACCGGGCGCGCGTCACGTCTGCGAAGACGTCTGCTTTGGTCCCCTGGAAGTCGTCTACGACTACGAGGCCATCAAGCGCCGCGTCAGCCGCGCCACCATCGAAGCCGGTCCCGCCTCCATCTGGCGCTACCGCGATTTCCTGCCGATCGAGGGAGATCCGATCGATGTAGGAACGGGCTTCACCCCGCTGCTCAAGGCCGACAACCTGGCCAAGCGCCTTGGCCTCAAGAGCCTCTACATCAAGAACGATGGGGTGAACATGCCCACCCTGTCCTTCAAGGACCGGGTCGTCTCGGTCGCCTTGACCCGTGCCCGTGAGCTCGGTTTCAAGACCGTCAGCTGCGCCTCCACCGGCAACCTGGCCAACTCCACCGCCGCCATCGCTGCCCACGCAGGGCTCGATTGCTGTGTGTTCATCCCCAGTGACCTGGAGCTGGGCAAGGTCCTTGGCACCTTGATCTACAACCCCACCTTGATGGCGGTGAAGGGGAACTACGACCAGGTGAACCGCCTTTGCTCGGAGGTCGCGAACACCTACGGCTGGGGCTTCGTGAACATCAACCTGCGCCCCTACTACTCAGAAGGCTCCAAGACCCTCGGTTATGAGGTGATCGAGCAGCTCGGATGGGAACTGCCGGACCACATCGTGGCCCCTCTGGCCTCGGGCTCGCTGTTCACCAAGATCCGCAAGGGCTTTGATGAATTCATCAAGTGCGGCCTGGTGGACGAGAAGGCTGTGCGCTTCAGCGGTGCCCAGGCTGAAGGCTGCAGCCCGATCGCCCAGGCCTTTGCAGAAGGCCGCGACTTCATCACTCCGGTGAAGCCGAACACCATCGCCAAGTCGATCGCCATTGGCAATCCAGCCGATGGTCCCTACGCCATCGATATCGCGAACCGCACTGGTGGCAACATCGCCGCGGTTAACGACACCGAGATCGTCGAAGGCATCAAGCTTCTGGCCGAAACCGAAGGCGTCTTCACCGAGACCGCCGGCGGCACCACCATCGCTGTGCTCAAGAAGCTGGTGGAGCAGGGCAAGATCAACCCTGAAGAGCGCACCGTGGCCTACATCACCGGCAACGGCCTGAAGACCACCGAGGCTGTGGTCGATGCGATCGGCAAGCCCTACACGATCGAAGCGCAACTCGACAGCTTCAACGCCGCCTGGAAAGAAGCCCAAACCGGTCACGGCCAGGCCTGATCCGGCGCCTGATCCAACAGCGGATCTCCCCACCTTTTATCCAAAACCGCCCCCACGACCTCTTACCAACGATGGCTGTCCAGGTTCTGATCCCCACCCCCCTGCAGAAGTTCACCAACGACGAGGCCAGCGTTGAGCTTGAGGCCAGCAGCGTCGATGGCCTGATCGATGCACTGGATGGTCGCTACCCGGGCCTGAAAGCTCGCCTCTGTGACGAGGCCGGCAAGCTGCGTCGTTTCCTCAACGTCTACGTGAACAGCGAGGACATCCGCTTCCTGGAGAACCAGACCACGGCCCTCAACGATGGCGATGAAGTGAGCATCGTCCCGGCTGTGGCCGGCGGCTGAAGCCGATCCGTAGCGAATCCAGCAGCGCGAAAGCCAGCAAGCTGCCTCAATCGCATCACGTCCCAGCGTTAGGCGTTGACCGATGACCCAGACACCCGAGAGACGCCTCCAGCTGGACGACAAGGCGCTCCTCTACGACTACAGGCAAGCGGCGAATCCGATTCGCCCGGGTCTGACCGACCCCATCCCCTACCGCAGCTGGTCACCCGAGCTCCATCGCCAGGGGCCCAGTGGCGTGATCCCGCTGGACCTCAGCAGCGAGCTTGGGATGCCTGGACCTGCCACCAGTCCAGCACTGGCGGCCCACTTCATCCGCATCAATGCCGCGGAGGGGGTCAAGGCAGCGGCAGCAGCCACCAGCTCACTCTTCTTTGTCCTCTCCGGCGAGGGGGTCTGCCATGTGCGCGGCGAACAGAGCAACAGCTCCATTGCCTGGAAGCAAGGGGACCTGTTCGTGCTGCCGGCCGGCGGCACACCACTGCTGGAAGCCAGCAGCACCAGCGTTCTCTACTGGGTTCATGACGCGCCCCTGCTGAGCTACCTGGGGGTGGTCCCCAGCGAGCCACGCTTCGCTGTCACCCATTACGACGCGGCCTGGCTGCAGGCTGAGCTGCAAAGCCTGGCCGATCAGCCTGGCAGCCAAAACAGCAATCGGATCAGCCTGTTGCTGGCGAACCGAGACCTGCCCAGCACCCGTACCGTCACCCATGTGCTCTGGGCGATGTACGGCATCGTGCCCGCTGGAGCCATGCAGGCACCCCACCGTCACCAATCCGTGGCGTTGGATCTGATCATCGACTGCCAGCCCGGTGTCTACAGCCTGGTCGGCACGGAATTGAATGCCGATGGCAGCATTCGCAACCCCCAACGGATCGACTGGCAGCCCGGTGGTGCCTTCATCACACCTCCAGGCCACTGGCACTCCCACATCAACGAGAGCGGTGCGCCGGCCTACCTGCTTCCCATCCAAGACGCCGGCCTGCAGACCTACCTGCGCAGCCTCGACATCCGTTTCGCCTGAAGGGG
>JBMSIW010000118.1:0-6042 GCA_049418265.1 Vulcanococcus sp. | reverse complement strand
ACACCCAGCATGTGGAAGGGGTGCATCAGGATGTTGTGCTCAGCCTGGAACACCAGCATGTAGTTGAAGGTGCCGCTGATACCCAGGGGCATGGCGTCCGAGAAGGAGCCCTGACCGAAGGGATACACAAGGAACACAGCAGAGGCTGCAGCCACGGGTGCGCTGTAAGCAACGCAGATCCAGGGACGCATGCCCAGGCGGTAGGAGAGTTCCCACTCACGACCCATGTAGGCGTAGATGCCGATGAGGAAGTGGAAAACCACCAGCTGGAAAGGACCGCCGTTGTACAGCCACTCGTCGAGGCTGGCGGCTTCCCAGATGGGATAGAAGTGCAGACCAATGGCGTTGCTGCTGGGGATCACAGCGCCAGAGATGATGTTGTTGCCGTACAGCAGGGAGCCGGCAACGGGCTCACGGATGCCGTCGATATCAACCGGGGGAGCGGCGATAAAGGCAACGATGAAGCAGATGGTGGCGGCCAGCAGGCAAGGAATCATCAGAACGCCGAACCAACCCACATAGAGGCGGTTGTCGGTGCTGGTGACCCACTCGCAGAACTGGTTCCACGCAGAAGCGCCTTGGCGCTGCTGGATGGTGGTCGTCATGAGTACGGGAAAGAAGGTCTCAGCGATCAGCCCGAGGGCCGTCGATGAGCGTTAGGGAAGGACAGGTCGGGTTCCCGTCCTGCCGCGCCCAATGTAAAGGATGTTTGCGCCAGGTTGCGCCCCGTTAAGGAAGCAAAGGCCGCTTTGGCCCACAAGCGCTTCTAATCGGTGCGATCAGCTGCGCTTCTACTGGCGTGACGTCGCGGGTCATCACCTGGAGTCCAAGCCTGACCCTGGTCCCGAGCCAGGGGTGCTTTAACGCCTGCGACTACTGCAGTTTTCGTCGCCCTCTTGAGGCTGCAGCCCCGTTGGAGCTCTCGGACGCAAGGCGTGCGCTTGAGCAAAGGCCTGAGGCCTCTGAGGTGCTTCTGCTGAGCGGGGAGGTTCATCCGGCCTCGCCGGAGCGTCAGGTCTGGTTCGCTCGCTTGCTGAATCTCAGTGCGGAAGCGCTCCGTAGCGGTCGTTTGCCCCACACCAACGCCGGCCCCCTCAGCCTGCGGGAAATGGCCCGCTTGATGCGCCTCAACCCCTCCATGGGTCTGATGTTTGAAGGGGTGGGTGCGGCTTATGACCAGCAGCATCGCCATGCCCCCAGTAAGGCGCTGCCGGTGCGCCTGGCTCAACTGGAGCAGGCCGGGCGCCTGGGACTTCCGTTCACGACGGGCCTGCTGCTGGGCCTCGGCGAGGGTTGGGATGATCGGCGCCGCTCCCTGGAGCTTCTGGCGCAGTTGCAGGGCCGTTGGGGCCACTTGCAGGAGGTGATCCTTCAACCCTGGCGGCCCGATGGTCATCAGGCGCTACCCCTGAGCCCTGCGGAACAGGCTGAGCTGCTCGAGGTGATTGCTTTGGCGCGCCGCCTGTTGCCGGCGGAGGTGCACCTGCAAACGCCTCCCAATCTCTGGCCTCTGGACGCTCTTCCTCAGGCACTGGCGGCGGGAATTGATGACCTCGGGGGCATCGACATCCATGACGTCATCAACCCGGCCTATCCCCAGCCCTCAACCGCGGCGCTGATGGCGTTACTGGCTTCCCATGGCTGGAGCCTGAGGCCGCGCACCTGCGTGCATCAGCAGTGGTGGGGCTGGCTCCCAAAATCGCTGCGCTCTCAGGTCGAAGCCGTGGATCGCCGCCTCCAGCTCCGTTGGGCCGCACCCAGTTGTTAGCGTCCAGCTTCGACACCGGCGTCGCGCCTTGAGACAAGCCTCCCCGGCTGAACAGCGGGTCTTGCTCGTGCGGCTGCCCTGCAATCCGATCTTCCCGATCGGCCCGGTGTATCTGGCCGATCATCTGCATAAACAGTTTCCGGATCTGCCCCAGCAGATCCTCGATCTCGCGGCCGTTCCCCTGCTGGATGTGGAGGCCGTTCTGCTGGAGCGCATTGAGGCCTTCCGCCCCAGCCTGTTGGTTTTTTCTTGGCGTGACATTCAGATCTACGCCCCGGTCGATGGCCGCGGTGGCAATCCGCTGCAGAACTCTTTTGAGGTGTTCTATGCCCGCAATCCCCTAAGGCGGCTGCGCGGCGCGCTTGGGGGGCTGCGTTTGATGGGCTCTTTTTATGGAGAGCTCTGGCGCAATTTGCGCCTGGTGCGGCGGGGCCTCAGGCGGGCCAGGCGCTTCCAGCCCACGGCGCGGGCGGTGCTCGGCGGCGGCGCGGTGAGTGTCTTCTACGAGCAGCTGGGCCGCCGCCTGCCCCGGGGAACTGTCGTGTCCGTCGGTGAGGGGGAGCCCCTGCTGGAGAAGCTCTTGCGGGGGGACTCGCTGGACCAGGAGCGGTGCTTCATTGCCGGTGAGGAGCCTCGCCCGGGTCTGATCCATGAGCAGCCCTCGGGCATGGAGAAGACGGCCTGCGACTACGGCTACATCGCCTCGATCTGGCCCCAGCTCGATTGGTATCTCGACGGCGGCGACTTCTACGTGGGCGTGCAGACCAAGCGCGGTTGTCCCCACAACTGCTGCTACTGCGTCTACACCGTGGTGGAGGGCAAAGCGGTCCGGGTCAACCCCGTTGACGAGGTGATCGCCGAGATGCGTCAGCTCTACGCCAAGGGGGTGCGGGGCTTTTGGTTCACCGATGCCCAGTTCATCCCGGCCCGCCGCTACATCGAGGACGCCAAGGAGCTGCTGCGGGCCGTGCAGGCCCAGGGCTGGAACGACATTCGCTGGGCTGCCTACATCCGCGCCGACAACCTCGATGCCGAGCTGGCGCAGCTCATGGTGGCCACCGGCATGGACTACTTCGAGATCGGCATCACCTCCGGCTCTCAGGAGCTCGTGCGCAAGATGCGCATGGGCTACAACCTGCGCACCGTGCTGGAGAACTGCCGGTTGCTGGCCGAGGCCGGTTTCCGCGAGCACGTGTCGGTCAACTACTCGTTCAATGTGATCGACGAGCGACCGGAGACGATCCGCCAGACCGTGGCTTATCACCGCGAGCTTGAGCGCATCTTCGGCGCCGACAAGGTGGAGCCGGCGATCTTCTTCATCGGCCTTCAGCCCCACACCCACCTGGAGCAGTACGGCTTCGATCAGGGCCTGATCAAGCCCGGCTACAACCCGATGAGCATGCTGCCCTGGACCGCCCGTCAGCTGCTCTGGAACCCTGAGCCCATGGGCAGCACCTTCGGGCGCATCTGCCTGGAGGCGTTTGAGCGCAACCCCGCTGATTTCGGACGCACCGTGATGGATCTGCTGGAGCGTGACTACGGCTTGGCTCCTCTGGAGGAGGCGTTGCATGCTCCCGTGGAAGGCCGCCGCGCTCTTGCGACGGCGACCCGCTAGCTCAGCTCCACCAGCGCCTGCGAACCAGGAGCAGCACAGCCAGCCCGCCGAGACCCAAAGCGCCGCCGATGGGATTGTCGGGGCCCATCAGCCAGGACGGAGCATCAGGCCGAATCACCAGCAGGCCCTGGTTGAGCAGGAACCAACCGGCGACAAGGCCCCCGTGGAGGCCGACGGCCCCCCAGAGCAGGCCTTGGTCGGCGCGGCGCTGCAGTCCCAGGGCCAGTCCCAGCAGCAGCAGGCCGACCAACAGCCCGCCGAGGGACAGTCCCGGCAAGTTGAAACGGGTGTGCACAAGGCTGAACAGAGCTGCCTGGAGCCATAGGCCCCGCTGACGGCCGATCAGCAGGCTCAGCTCTCCCAGGAGCCAGCCGCGAAAGAGCAGCTCTTCGGCAAAGCCCACCCCTAGGCCCAGAGCAAGTGCATTGATCAGCAGACCCGCGGAGAGCCTTGGCTGCCAAGTCCAGGCCTGGGTGAGGCTCAGCCCCACGGCCACCAGGGCCAGCAGCAGGATGGCCTTCAGGGCCCCCCTCAGCAGCGCTCGCAGGCTTGCAGGCGCGGCTGCGCTGACCCCGAGTTCCTGCCAGGGATGGCTCACCCCCCAGGCCTGCCGCAGGCGCCAGGGCAGGCTCAGCAGGAGAGCCGCCACCGCTGGAAGGGCCGCCAAGCTGGCGCGCAGCTCCGCCGGGACGCCGAGGAGGCCTAGTACGAGTTGCCCTCCCAGAAAGACGGCCACCAAGGCGGCCGGATAAAGCAAGGTGCCCCACCAATGCAGTTTCTGCATCAGCTTTCCGGTTCGATCGAGCTGCTCAAACCTTTGGCTTTCAGGGTTTCGCTGTAGAACTCCGCAGGCTCGATGTCACAGACGATCACCAGGCCGACGCCCGTGTTGTGGGCCTCGAGCATCACAGCGATGGCGTCTTGCTCGCTGAGGGAAGGCACCACCTGGCGCAGGGTGCCCACCACGTATTCCATGGTGTTCACCGGATCGTTGTGGAGCAGCACCTTGTAGCGGGGCGAAGGCTTGCGCACCCGCTCCGGTGCTTTCTCCATGACGGCGGCACCACCGCTCTCGCGGCCCGGTGACTGAGTTGATCGGATCATCCTGATCAGCTCCGGCATGACGACTGGGGACTTTAGGGAGCCCTTCAAGCCAGTGCCGCCTGGATGCGGCGCATGGCCTCATCCACGTTGGCGCGGCTGTTGAAGGCTGAAAGACGGAAGTAGCCCTCGCCGGCGGCTCCAAAGCCGCTGCCGGGGGTCCCCACGACATTCGCCTTGTTCAGCAGCAGATCAAAGAAGCCCCAGGAGTCAACGCCTGCCGGGGTTTTGATCCAGACATAGGGGGCCTGCTCTCCGCCGTAGACCTGCAGGCCCGCAGCACTCAGCTCGCGGCGAATGATCGCTGCGTTCTCCATGTAGAAGCTGATCAGGCTCTTCACCTGGGTTTGACCTTCAGGGGAGTACACCGCTTCGGCGCCCCGCTGGACGATGTAGCTGACGCCGTTGAATTTGGTGCACTGGCGGCGGTTCCAGAGGCCCCAGAGTTCGACCTTCTCCCCATTCGCGGCGGTGCCCATCAGGCCCCGGGGCACCACGGTGAGTGCGCAGCGGGTGCCGGTGAAGCCAGCGTTCTTGGAGAAGGAGCGGAATTCGATCGCGCACTCGCGAGCGCCTTCGATCTCATAGATCGAGTGGGGCAGTGTGGAGTCCTGGATAAACGCCTCATAGGCCGCGTCAAACAGGATCAAGGCATCGTTCGCGCGGGCGTAGTCCACCCAGGCCTTGAGCTGCTCTTTGGTGGCTACAGCCCCGGTGGGGTTGTTGGGGAAGCAGAGATAGATCAGGTCGACCTTCTCGCTGGGAATCTGGGCGGTGAAGCCGTTCTCAGCGCTAATGGGCAGGTAGGTCAGGCCGCCGTATTGACCCGCGTCATCGGCGTCGCCGGTGCGGCCCGCCATCACGTTGCTGTCCACATAGACCGGATACACCGGATCGGTCACGGCAATGCGGTTGCCCTCTCCCAGGATGTCGAGGATGTTGGAGCTATCGCACTTGGAGCCGTCGGAGACGAAGATCTCCTCGGCGCTGATCTGGCAGCCCCGAGCCTGGAAGTCGCTGGCGGCAATTTTTTCGCGCAGCCACAGGTAGCCCTGTTCCGGGCCGTAGCCGTGGAATCCCTCGCGGGTGCCCATCTCATCCACCGCGGCCTTCATGGCGTTGCGGCAGGCCTCGGGCAGTGGTTCTGTGACATCGCCGATGCCCAGGCGGATGATCGGGGCCTCCGGGTTGGCCTCGCTGAAGGCCTTCACCCGCCGCGCGATCTCCGGGAACAGATAACCAGCCTTGAGCTTGAGGTAGTTGCCGTTGACCTGGGCCATGTCGCGCGCGGGGTACTGGGCGCGATTGTCCTATGTGGTGGCTGCGGCCTGCATACGATCGAGTCAGACCTGAGCCCGCGCCGTGACTGTTGCCGCACCCGGTTGTGCCCCGGTGGACTTTGCGGCCCTGGTCGATCGCAGCATTGCCAAGCCCGGCCGCTACCTGGGCAATGAGCTCGGCGTGCAGTCCCGGGACTGGGACCAGGCCTGGTCGGCTGCCGGTGTGCGCTGGGCGCTCACCTACCCCGAGATCTACGAGGTGGGCTCGAGCAACACCG
>JBMSIW010000117.1:0-6113 GCA_049418265.1 Vulcanococcus sp. | reverse complement strand
ATCGGCCTTGGCGGGATTCATCGAGGCGCTCAGGCCAGTGCCAAGCAGCAGCAGAGCGGCGAAAGATTTGATCGATTTGGTGTTCATGGAACGGCTCAGTGAGTGGTGCAGGGATCGGTGATTGATCTCTGCGGATGAGTGTGTTTTGGCCGCCCTTTCTCTTGTGTGACTTGGCTCACGCCGCGGTGAGCTGTTGCTCAATTCCCCAGCGCCGCCTCGCTCAGCTCTGCACTGATCTGCCAGAGCCGCTCGCGGCTCTCGGTGTTGAGGGCCTGCTTCGCGATCCGGCAGCGGCTCGGATACCCCTTGAGATTCCCGGCGCCACCCGGTCCGTAGAACGCCATCGGCTCTGCCTCGGCAGCCGTCGCGGCGTAGAGCTGAGGCAGTGCTCCCATGGCGGCGCTCTGGAAGAGGGGATCCATCAGCCGGTAAGCCAGCCCCTCCAACCTTGAGCCCCGCGCTGCGACGGAGGTGGGCTGCAGGTTCGTGCGCGCAAGACCCGGGTGTGCGACCAACGACTGGGTCTTGGACCCGCGGCGCTGCAGCTGCTCTTGCAGGGCAAATGCCGTCATCAGATTCGCCAGCTTGCTCTGGGCGTAGGCCCCCCAGGCGTCGTAGCGCTGCTCTCCCTGCAGATCCGCAAAAGCGATCCGGCCGAAGTAGGCGGCGCCGGAGCTCACATGCACCACCCGAGAGCCACTGCGCTGATCCAGCAGGGGCAGGAGCCCCTGGGTGAGCGCAAAGTGCCCCAGGTGGTTCACCGCAAATTGCAGCTCAAGGCCCTGAGCGCTCAGCTGCCGCGGCGGGGCCATGACCCCGGCGTTGTTGATCAGGAGGTCCAGCGCCTGCGCCTTGGCCCGCACCTGATCGATGGCGCGGCGCACGCTGTTCAGATCGGCGAGATCCAGGGCCAGGGGGATCAGCTCAGCCTGGGCCGTGGCAGCCAAGGTGGCTTGGGCGGCCTTGGCCTTCTCCAGGCTGCGGCAGGCCAGGAAGACCCGTGCGCCCTTTTGCGTCAGTTCGCGGGCGGTTTCCAGGCCAAGGCCACTGTTGGCCCCGGTGATCAAGGCGGTTCGCCCGCTTTGATCGGGGATGTCAGAGGCGGTCCAGGGCACGGGGATGGGGCGCTAAGCCTCCAATCGTGTCGCCCGCAGTTCCATCAACGTGGGTCCCACCCAGAAGCTGCCGGGATCAGCAGCGGCCTGATCGATTTCGCCCAGGGCTTCAGCCTGATCCCCCTCGGACCACAGTCCGAGCTGCTGCAACTGCATCCCGTAGACCAGCACAAAGTCCTTCATCCAATCGGCAGCCATGGAGCCCTGGCCGCCAAGCACCGGCAGGGGGCGCAGATCTTCAATCCGCCAACCGCGCGCTGTCAGCAACGACGGCAGGCGGCGGTTCACGTTGTGATCGCCGCCGCCTTCTCGAAAGCTCCGCTGAGCCGCCACACCAAAACGCCCGACGGCATCGCCGTGGGGGTGCAGCCCAAAGCTGTCCCAGTGCACGTATTCCTGAAAGATCACCTGCCCGCCGGCTTCGATGCACTGATCCAGGCCCGCCAGCAGGGGCTCGAGCTCACGCAGGAACATGGCCACCCAGCGGCACCAGACCAAGGCAAAGCGCTCCTGGGGCCAGGGATCCAGCAGCAGGTTGTGTTGCCGGATCTCCAGCTGACTTAACCCCCGTTCAAGGGCTGTCGCTTGAGCGGCTGCCACGTAGATCGGGCTGCGTTCCAGGGCCAGCACCCGGCCGGCCTTGCCCACCGCTTCGGCCAGGTCGCAGCCACAGAACCCAGGCCCTGCGCCCAGATCCAGCACCCGCATCCCCGGCTTGAGGCCGGAGCGGCGCCAGGCTTCCTGGGCGAAGGGTTGCCAGAGCTCATGCTGGAAGCGCAACCGCTCCAATTCCTCGGCGTGGGTGCCGAGGATGTAATCGGAGGCCACGGTTTGGGGCTTCAGTCCTCTGGGAAGAGCAGACCGGCCAGCTCGTCGGCATCCACGTCGTAGACCCGCGCCAGGCTCGTCTCGATGGCGGCGGTGACTTCACCGGGCAGAAACCGCATGGCGCTGAGGGCGTCATCGGTGAT
Organism: Vulcanococcus sp.; assembly: GCA_049418265.1. Classification (GTDB taxonomy): domain Bacteria; phylum Cyanobacteriota; class Cyanobacteriia; order PCC-6307; family Cyanobiaceae; genus Vulcanococcus. The sequence goes on along the minus strand of JBMSIW010000117.1, from coordinate 4,027 downwards.
CTCATCACTCAGCAGCTTCTCGCCGCCGAGTTTTTCGTCGTTGATCACGGCCATCACCCAGCTCTGGTAGGCGTAGACCAGATCGGAGAACTCCAGATCGGGATCGTTGAAGTCCAGGGCCATGGCTCTGTTGTCACTGTTCTGCAGTCTGCCCACCGGTGGGGAGGATGGATGTCATGACCACTGCATCTCCAGATCCCATCGCCCTGCAGGCCACCTTGGTGGACTTCGCCCTGGCGGAGCTGGTGCGCCAGAACCGCTCCAGCTTTCAGCCCCTCTGGAGCACGGAGAGCTGGGCCAAACTGCTGATCTGGCTGGCGTTGAACTGCGGCTGCAGCGGCGATGAGACGGGCCTGAAAACCTTTGCCGAAGCTCTTGGTTCGGTGCAGACCGGGCGCATGCGGCGGGTCTTCTTTGAGCGGGAGCTCCCTGATCTGGAGTTGCAGGTGATGGCCGATCCAGCCGAACAGCAGGTGCTGGTCTTGGCGCAGGGTCCGGCCGATGAGCTGCTGGAACCGGAACGGGTGGCGCGTGCCCTCGAGCGCATTGAGCTGGCGGAGCGTGTGGTCGCCGATCGCAGCCGCTGGCAGCGCCTGGATGGACTCCTGGCGATTCCCTGGCAGGAGGTTCAGTGATGGAGCTGATCGCGCGCTACAGCAACGCAGGTTTTGAGGCCATTGCCGATGGGGTCATGGGCTTCTTTGAGCGCCGCACCGACCTGCAGCGACCGGGTGTGGCGTTCGGACCGGAGGGTGGCGGCGAGCCCGCCAAGGTCTCAACCGACATCAGCCTGGTGGCCATCGATCGCTCCGACCCGGAGGCCTTCGCGTTGGCGGAGGTGATCCTGCGGGGGGTGAGCGCCGGTCTTGAGCGCTACCTGCAGGAGCGTCCCCTCTTCCGGGACTGCTGCCCTGATCAGCAGCTGTTCGTCAATCCGATCTTCAACCTGCAGCGCTATGCCCCCGGCGAGGGCTTCAAGCGCTGGCACTGCGATTGGACCATCAGCGATGAGGCCACGGAGCCCGTGCACCGCGTGCTCGCCTGGATCCTCTACTGCAACAGCGTCGAGGAGGCCGGCACCGAGTTCCACTGGCAGCAGCACCACGAGGAGGCCCAGCGGGGCAAGCTCGTGATCTTTCCGGCGGGGCCCTCTCACATCCACCGCGGCCGGGTGAACACCGAGCTGAGCAAAACGATCGCCACCGGTTGGATCAATGCCGGCCGCCGCGAGGACTACTTGCAGCGCTTGGCGGCGGGCTGAGCGCGTCAGCTGCGGCGGTTGGGTGTGTGATCCTCCGGCGGCCAGACCATGGAGTACTGCACCTGCTGCGGGAAGGGGATTTCGATGTTGTGCTCCTTGAAGGCCTTCCAGATCGCCTGGTTCACCTCACTGCAGATGCCCACGTTGTCCATGGGGTTGGCGATCCAGAAGCGCAGCGCGTAGTTGATCGCGGAATCTCCGTAGTTCAGCAATAGCCCCTTGGGGGCGGGCTGTTTGAGCACGCGAGGAACCTGCCGGGCGGTCTGCTCCAGCAGGGCAATCACCTCGGCGGGATCGTGGTGATACGCGGCGCTCACGCTGACCTGGCTGCGCCGCATGCGGTCACTGGCGGTGTAGGTGGTGGCGGCCTCGGTGAAAAAGGTCTGATTGGGGATCAAGAGCTCCGCGTTGTCCCGGTCGCGCCAGAGCAGGGTCGCCCGCAGTCCCAGGCGGCGCACCTCGCAGGGATCCCCGTCGATCATCAGCACCTCGCCCGGCCGCACCGAGCCTTCAAACAGCAGCCAGAGCCCACTGATGAAGTTGGAGAAGACCTCCTTGATGCCAAAGCCCAGGCCCACCGAGAGGCCCCCCGCGATGGCGAGCAGTGCCGTGCTGTTGAGCCCCACGTGGAAGCAGAGCGCCGTGATGCCGATGGCAACGACCGAGTAGCGAAGGATCAGCTCGAGGGCCTTGCGGCTGCCATCACTGATCCCGATCGAGCGTTGCAGCAGCCAGGCCAGCACGGCCGCCGGAGGGCCTGAACCCACCAGCAAGAGATAGGTCAGCAGCGCGGCGCTGAAGACCTTGCCCAGGGTCAAGGAGACCCCAAAGAGCTCGCCGACGGGGATCACGGCGAGGTCATTGACGCTGTCGAGGCGATTGATCAACAGCAGGGCAGCGGCCAGCAGATACAGGGGGCGCAGCAAGCGGCTTTGCAGTTGATGGACGCGGCTCTCCGGGAGCCAGCGCAGCAGTTGCCCGTGCAGCACGTCCAGCAGCGACCAGCCCAGCCAGAGCACCACGAGAAATTGCAGGAGGCCATCCGCCAAGCCACCCAGGGCCAGCAGCAACCCCACCAGGGCGGCGCCGACAGGGCCGATCAACGGCTGCAGCGGCTTCGGGCAGCGCTGCAGAAGCGGCCTCCGTCGCCAGTGACGGTTCAGGGCGAAGAGGGCCACCATCAGCAGCACCTGAAGCACCACAGGCCCCCGCTCCAGGTAGCCCAGCCAGCCGATGACTTCGAGCAGGAGCTCTTTCATTGGGCCCTCCGCAGCACGTCCATCACCTGCTCGGTGGCGGCCTCCGGGCTGATCACACCGAAGACCAACGGCACCAGCACCGCGTCCAACTGGCTCACCCGGGGGTCATCACCATGGAGATGGGCGAGGAGGGGTTCGCCGCTGGCGCCCTGGCGCCTGGCTTCCACCAGGGCCGCCAGCACCTGGGAGCTTTGAACCGGCACGTTCACATGGGGATTCACCGGCAGCAGGCTCAGGCTTGCCAGGGTCAAGTTCCGCTGCAGCAGAGGCGTGATGCTGAATTCGGTCAGCGCGAGCGCCATGGCCCGTTGCCTGGGACTGGAGTTGCGCCCCAGCGACAAAACCCGCATCCGGTTCAGGGGACTGGCTTGATGCTGCGGGCCATTGGGGAGGGCGGCCACACCGAGATGGGGCCCCATGACGTCTCTGAGGCGTTGCAGTTCAGCGCTGCTGCAGCTCACCCACGCCAGATCCCCTTTCATCAGGCCCTCGCGCAGGCTGGCTTGATCGGGATAGAAGCCGATGCGGAGCTGGTTGTTGGCCTGCTGCAGCCAGGTCAGCCAGTTCAAGATGCCCTGCTGCTCGGCGGGCGAGGGCTCCTTCCCCTCTGCAGCCGCGATCAGGCCGGGGGAGGCCCCCAGCGCACCGGCGGTCCAGACCAGCTGCCGGAAGTTCAGGGCGAGCCCGACGGGTTGACCCGCTGCCCCCACGCCCAGCAGCTCATGCAGGGTGCTGGGTGTGGTCTCCAGGCGCCGCTGATCGAAGCAGGCCAGTTGCGGGAACACCAACAGGGGCTGACCGGAGAGCTGACCGCGGCGGTTGCGCAGGCGCCTACTCAGCACCGCCATGGTGTTGGAGCGGCTGGTGGCGTTTTCCGGCATGGGGTCCACCAGGCCTGCTGCCAGCAGTGCGTTGGCTTGTTCACCGCTGCTGAAGATCAGATCGGGGCCAAGGCCTGTCTTGTCGCGGCGCCTGAGCTGCTCCGTGAGTTGTTTTTCGCTGTAGAGAGCGGTCTGCACCAGCACCTCAGGGTGCAGGGAGCGGAACTGCTGGATCACCTTGGTGAACCGAGCCCGGAAGCTCTGGGCGGTTTCGCTCGTGATCTGCCGGTCGTCCTCCACAGTGACCGCCAGATAGAGCACCACCGGCAGGGTGGGTTTGCTGAGGCTGCAGCCACCCAGGGCGACGGCCAGCAGCAGCGCGATCAGTCGGAAAGGCTTGGGAATCGGTCCCAACCGCTGTGACTGCAAGTACCTCATCATCACTGGCGCTGAGGCCCTTTGCGAGCATGGGGCGATCGCCTGATCTGTTGCCGTGACTGAGGCCACCGCTGCCGCTTCGACCCCTGCTGCGGAGGCCCTGCCCAAGACCTACGACCCGGTGGGCACAGAGGCACGCTGGCAGAAGGCCTGGGAGAGCACAGGGGCGTTCCATCCCGACCCCCAGGCACCGGGTGAACCGTTCTCGGTGGTGATCCCGCCGCCGAACGTGACCGGCAGCCTGCACA
>JBMSIW010000116.1:0-6213 GCA_049418265.1 Vulcanococcus sp. | reverse complement strand
GAACTGCGGCTGGCCCTGGCCGGCGACATTGAGACCCAACTGCGGGAACCCCAGCCAACGGCCGAACCGCAAGCCCCGCCTCCCCCGAAACGGGTCATTCAGGAACCGGCGCGCCGCTCCCTGGTGGCCGATCTGGAGCTGGAGAGCACCGAGGATGCAGGGCCGGACGAGGCCTTAGGCGACCTGGATGTGGAGGCAAGTCTGCAGGCCTCCAACGCCTCCCCCATCGTCAGCCTGGTGGACCGGATCCTGGTGCAAGCCCTGCAGCGCAGTGCCAGTGACATCCACATCGAACCGCAGGAGGACGGTCTGCTGATCCGGCTGCGTCAGGACGGCGTCCTGGAGCAACTCGACAAGCTGCCGAAAAAGCTGACGCCAGCCGTCACCTCCCGCCTGAAAATCATGGCGGATCTGGATATTGCCGAACGGCGTCTGCCCCAGGACGGCCGAATCCGCCGGCGCTTCCAGGGTCGCTTGTTTGATCTGCGGGTCAGCACCCTGCCGACCCGCTATGGCGAGAAGGTCTGCATGCGCCTGCTCGACAGCGGCGCCACCCACCTGGGTCTCGACAAGCTGATCAGCGACCCGGTGGCCCTGGCCAGCGTGCGCGACATGGGGGGCAAACCCTTCGGGATGCTGCTGGTCACCGGCCCGACGGGCTCCGGCAAAAGCACGACCCTCTACTCACTGCTGGCCGAACGCAATGACCCCGGGGTGAACATCTCCACGGTGGAGGACCCGATCGAATACACCCTGAAGGGGATCTCCCAGACGCAGGTCAACCGCGAGAAGGGCTACGACTTCGCCCTGGCGCTCAGGGCCTTCATGCGGCAAGACCCCGATGTCCTGCTGGTGGGGGAAACCCGAGATCGCGAAACCGCCAAGACCGCCATTGAGGCCGCTCTCACCGGCCACCTGGTGCTGACCACCCTGCATTGCAACGACGCCCCCAGCGCCATTGCCCGGCTCTCGGAGATGGGGGTGGAGCCCTTCATGGTGAGCGCCTCGCTGATTGGGATCGTGTCCCAACGCCTGGTGCGGCGGGTCTGCCCGGAGTGCCGGCAGGCCTATCACCCAACCGAGCAGGACCTGGGCCGCTTCGGCCTGTTCGCCAGCAACGAGCAGGCGGTGACCTTCTACAGGGCCCAGCGCCATCTCGATGAACACAGCGATCCCTGTCCCAGCTGCCAAGGGCTGGGCTACAGCGGCCGCGTTGGTGTTTACGAGGTGCTGCGGATCAACGAGACCCTGGCCACCGCCATTGCCCAGGAGGCGAGTACGGACCGCCTGCGCAAGCTGGCTGTGGAAGCCGGAATGAAAACCCTGCTGGGCTACGGCCTTGATCTGGTGCGTCAGGGACACACCACCCTCGAAGAGATCGAGCGCATGATCCTCACGGACTCCAGCCTGGAATCGGAACGACGCGCCAAAGCTCTCCACACCATCACCTGCCAGGGCTGCGGCGCCGGCATGCGCGATGAGTGGCTGGAGTGCCCTTACTGCCTGACGCCGCGGGGGATCCACTAGGGGCGCCATTGCCAGGGACCTGGGCCGTTCACAAACTGCGGTCAGGGATTCAGCCGCGCACCGCCGATGGAGCTCCAAATCGAGCAACTGATGGAGGAGCTGGTGAGCGGGGGTGGCAGCGATCTGCACCTGGCGGCAGGTCAGCCCCCCTACGGCCGCTTCAGCGGGGCACTCAAACCCATGCGGGAGGAGCGGCTCAGTGAGGACCTCTGCAACCGCCTGATCTTTTCGCTGATCAACAACGCTCAGCGCAAACAGCTCGAGCAGACCTGGGAGCTGGACTGCGCCTATGGCCTCAAAGGGGTCTCCCGCTTTCGCGTCAATGTCTATCGGCAACGGGGCAGCTATGCGGCCTGCCTGCGGGCCCTGGGCAGCAGCATCCCCAGCCTGGAAAGCCTGGAGCTGCCGCCGGTGGTGGAGGAAACCAGCCGCCGACCGCGGGGGCTGATCCTGGTGACCGGCCCCACGGGATCAGGCAAAACCACGACCCTGGCGGCCCTGCTGGATCACATCAACCGGCACCGGGCTGAACACATCCTCACGATCGAAGATCCGATCGAATTCACTTACCGCAACGAGCGCAGCGTGATCCACCAGCGCCAGCTGGGCGAGGACACCCGCAGCTTTGCGGCCGCGCTCAGAGCAGCCCTCCGAGAAGACCCCGACGTGATCCTGGTGGGGGAAATGCGTGATCTGGAGACGATCCAGCTGGCGATCACGGCCGCGGAAACCGGTCACCTGGTGTTCGGCACGCTGCACACGAGCTCCGCGGCCCAAACCGTGGATCGCATGGTGGACGTGTTTCCCGGAGACCAGCAGACCCAGATCCGCGTTCAACTGAGCAGCTCCCTGGTGGGGGTCTTCTCCCAGACCCTCTGCAAACGGCTCAACCCCAAACCAGGCCAGTTCGGACGGGTGATGGCCCAGGAAATCCTGATCAACACCCCCGCCATCGCCAACTTGATCCGCGAGGGGAAAACCGCGCAGCTCTACTCGCAAATCCAAACGGGGGGACAACAGGGGATGCAGACCCTGGAGCGCGCGCTGGCGAACCTGGTGCAGGCGGGCGCCGTCAGCCGGGATGAGGCCCTGGCAAAAGCCAGCAAGCCCGAAGAACTGCAGCGGCTGCTGGAAGGCCCGAGCGGCCACTGACTTCACGCCCACCCTCATGCCCACCTACACGGCTACCTACACGACACGGTCGGGGCAAAGCCGGCAGCTGAAGCTGCAGGCCAGCGATGTCACAGCAGCCCGGCGGGACCTGCGCAAGCGCGGAATCGTCCCGGCCGTGCTGGAGGCCAGCGAAAGCAGCCCTCAAGCCAAGCCGCTCTTCAGCGCAGATCTGACAGCCCTGCTGGAAGCGAAGCCCGGCATCCGCGAAAAGGCCCTGTTCGCCAACAAGCTGGCGGCCCTGGTGGATGCGGGGGTGCCGATCGTGCGCAGCCTGGATCTGATGGCACGCCAGCAGCGCATGCCGCTGTTCAAGCGAGCGCTGACGGCCGTCGGCAGTGATGTCAACCAGGGCGGAAGCCTCGGGGCCGCCCTGCGCCGCTGGCCCCAGGTCTTCGACAAGCTCACCATCGCCATGGTGGAAGCCGGGGAAGCCGGGGGCGTGCTGGATGAAAGCCTGCGGCGGCTGGCGAAGTTACTGGAGGGCAATGCCCGGCTCCAGAACCAGATCAAAGGGGCGATGGGCTACCCGATCGCCGTGCTCGCGATCGCCGTACTGGTGTTCCTGGGCATGACGATTTTTCTGATTCCCACCTTCGCGGGGATCTTTGAAGACCTGGGCGCAGAGCTGCCGCTCTTCACCCAAATGATGGTGGACCTCAGCAAACTGCTGCGCTCCTCCTTCTCCGTCCTGCTGGCCCTAGCCCTGGCCGTAGGGGCCTGGCTCTTTGGCCGCTACTACGCCACCGCAGAGGGGCGACGCCGCGTCGATGGCCTGCTGCTGAAACTCCCCCTCTTCGGCGACCTGATTCAGAAGACAGCCACGGCCAAGTTCTGCCGCACCTTCAGCTCTTTGACGCGAGCAGGCGTGCCGATCCTGCTGTCCCTGGAGATCGTGCAAGAAACCGCCGGCAATGCGGTGATCGCGGACGCCATCGTGGGCTCCAGGCGCGAAGTCCAGGAGGGGATCCCGCTCAGCGTGGCCCTGGGACGCAAACAGGTCTTCCCGGAGCTGGCCTTGAGCATGCTGGCCATCGGCGAGGAGACCGGTCAGATGGACCAGATGCTCTCGAAGGTCGCGGATTTCTACGAAGACGAAGTGGAGGCGGCCGTGAAAGCACTGACCTCCATGCTCGAGCCCGCCATGATCGTGATCGTGGGCGGCATCGTCGGCTCGATCCTGCTGGCGATGTACCTACCGATGTTCTCGATCTTCGATCAGATCAAGTAGCGATCCGATCAAAGCGCCGCGGCCGCTACCGCCTGGCCCGCCAGCCAACCGGAGCTCCAGCAGTGCTGGAAGTTGAAGCCTCCTGTGACCCCGTCGACATCCAACAACTCTCCGGCGAGGTAGAGGCCCGGCACCTGACGGCTCTCCATGGTCGCCAGATTGACCTCCCCCAGCGGCACACCCCCGGCCGTGACGAACTCTTCGCCGAAGGGGCCCCGGCCCGCCACGGCATAGCGGCTGCGCCGCAAGCTCTCAATCAGGCCCTGCTGCTGACGCTTGCCCAGATCCGCCCAGCGGCGATCCGGCTCCACGCCCTGCTGATCGAGCAGGTGCTGCCATAGGCGGCGACTGAGCTGCGGCCAGGGGCGGGCATTGCTGAGCTGGCGGCGGGCCTGATCTTGGCGGCAGTCGGCAAAGAGCTGCTCGAGCTGGGGCTGACTGCGGCCTCCGCTCCAATCCACCTGCAGCTGGGCCCGGTAACCGTTCTGTTGCAGCGCCCGCGCCGCAAAGGCCGTTAACCGCAGCGTGGCGGGACCGCTCAGGCCCCAATGGGTGATGAGGGCTGGGCCCTGCTGACGGAACCGCTCCCCCTCGAGCTCCAGCTCCAACTGCACCGGATCCATCACCACACCGGCCAAGGCCACCAGCGGATTGGGCTTAAAGGCCAATGTGAAGAGGGAGGGCACCGGCGGGACCAAGCCATGTCCAAGCCTCTGGGCCAGGCGTCGCCCGCTGGGATGGCTACCGGTCGCCAGCAGCAACCGCTCCGCCCGCAGCACCCGTCCACTGCGCAGCGTGAGCTTGAACCCGCCCTCGGCGGAACGCTCCGCATCCTGCAGGGCCTCACTGGTGCGCAGCTCCACCCCGGCCGCCGCCGCCGCCCGCTGCAGGCACTGAATCACCGCCGTGGAGCGGTTAGCCCGGGGAAACATCCGCCCATCGGGCTCCTCCACCAGCTCCAGGCCGTGCTCATCGAACCAGGCCACCGCATCGCCGGCGGCAAAGCGGCTGAAGGGGCCGCGCAGGGCCTTGCCGCCACGGGGATAGAAACCCACCAGCTCCCTGGGATCCCAGCAGGCGTGCGTCACGTTGCAGCGGCCGCCGCCGCTGATCAGCACCTTGCCCAAAGGCTCTGGAGTGCTCTCGAGCACCAGCACCCGAGCGAGCCCCGCCTCCGCCGCGGCAATGGCCGCCATGAACCCGGCTGGCCCGCCGCCGGCCACCACCAGCGACCAGTGCTCAGAGGAGGTGGGCATCGGCGTGAAAGGCGAGCATGGGCAACGGGCAGCATGGGGACATGCCCGATTCGCTGCTGAACGGGGCCTACCGCTTCAGTGTGGCCCCGATGATGGACTACACCGATCGGCACTTCCGGGTGCTGATGCGGCAGATCACCCGGCGCAGCCTGCTCTACACCGAGATGGTGGTGGCCCAGGCGCTGCACTACAGCGAGCGGCGCGAGCGCCTGATCGATTTCGACCCGATCGAGCACCCGATCGCCCTGCAGGTGGGAGGCGATGACCCACAGCTGCTGGCCGAGGCGGCACGGATTGCCGCCGATCGCGGCTACGACGAGATCAACCTCAACGTGGGGTGCCCCAGCGAGAAGGTGCAGAAGGGGCGCTTCGGGGCCTGCCTGATGGCTGAACCGGATCACGTGGCCCGCTGCATCAGCGCCATGGCCGCGGCCTCGCCCCTGCCGGTGACCGTGAAGCACCGGATCGGCATCGATGAGCGCGATTCCTACGAGGAACTGCTGGCCTTCATAGACACGGTGGCCGCAGCGGGCGCCCAGCGCTTCAGCGTGCACGCCCGCAAGGCCTGGCTGGAGGGCCTCGATCCCAAACAGAACCGCACGATCCCGCCGCTGCGCTACGAGCTGGTGCATCAGCTCAAGCGGGATCGCCCCGAGCTCACGATCGAACTGAACGGCGGCCTGGTGGATCTAGCCGGCTGCGAAGCGCAGCTGCAACAGGTGGATGGGGTGATGGTGGGCCGGGCCGCCTACGACCACCCGCTGCGCTGGGCCACGGTGGACCGCGACCTGTTTGGCGACAGCAGCCAACCCATCGCCAGTGCCTCAACGGTGGTGCGGGGTCTGATCCCCTATGCCGAGCGCTGGTGCAACGGCGGCGGGCGCCTCTGGGCCATTGCCCGCCATCTGGTGCAGGTGGTGGAAGGGGTGAGCGGGGCGCGCCACTGGCGCCGTGATCTCGGCCTGGCTGCCGGAGCCCGCACGGCCGGCCCCGAGGTGTTCGAACGGGCAGCAACCCAGCTGGAGGAGC
>JBMSIW010000115.1:0-6225 GCA_049418265.1 Vulcanococcus sp. | reverse complement strand
GACGTGGTGCAGCCCAGTGACGTGGTGATGCCCAGTGGAGAAGCCCTGTTGCAGGAAGAGCGCCGGGTGCGGCGCCAGGGCAGCGGGCTGGATGCCACAGCCTTGCTCGGTTGCTGGCAACTCGATCTGGTCTGGCCGAAGGGGAGCGGCCGGCCCGCTCAGTTTTCCGGGCAGATCCTGCGTTGGCTGGGGGCTCAGCTGGAGATCAGCCAGGCGGGGGAGCAGCTTCGGCTCCGCAATGCCGTGAGTCTGGGGCCGATTGAGCTGCGCTTTGAGGGGCCCGGTGTGCTGGAGGGGCGCCGCCCCCTGCTGTGGTTTCACTTCGAGCAGCTGCAGATCTGGGTGGCGGGTCGCTGCTGGTTCAGTAGGTCGCTGCCCGCGCCGGCGGCGCAGAAGCGCCCCTTCTTTGCCCTGATTCAGCGCGATCCGTCCGGTTGGCTGGCCGCCCGCGGCCGCGGTGGCGGGTTGGCCTGTTGGCGGTTGCGGCTCTGATCTGGCCAACATGGGGCCCTCTGCTCAGGGAGGCTGATGGGGTGTCCGCGTTGTGGCAGCTGGTCGGTGAAGGCCGACCGGAGCCTGGGTGGACGCATGGTCTGCGGCCGTTGCGGAACGCCCCTGCAAGGAGTGCAGCGCAGTCGTCCCGCCGCTTTGAGCGGGCGGCGTCGGTGGCCGTGGTGGCTGCTCGCCCTGGTGCTGAGTGCGGGAGCCCTGGCGGCTGTTGATCCAGGATCACGTCAGCCCTTTGCCCCCCATGGTTCCAGCGATCGCCCTCTCGATCGGTGGCAGTGATTCCGGTGGTGGAGCCGGCATTCAGGCCGATCTGAAAACCTTTCTGGCGCTGCAGGTCCACGGCTGCAGCGCCATCACCTGCGTCACGGCTCAGAACACTTGCGGGGTGAGCCGCGTCGATGCGCTGTCGCCTGAGGCCCTCACGGCGCAGATCGAGGCCGTGGTGAGTGACCTGCCGGTGGCGGCGCTCAAGACGGGCATGCTGCTGAATCGCCCTCTGATCGAGGCCACGGCCGCAGCCCTGCGCCATCTGCAGGTGCCCATGCTGATCGATCCGGTGATGGTTTCGCGGGCCGGTTCGCTCTTGCTGGAGCCGGAGGCCATCGCGGCTTACCGGAGCGAGCTCTTTCCCCTGGCCGAGTTGATCACGCCCAACCTGCACGAGGCGCGGCTGCTGAGTGGGTTGCCCATCGAGGGGCCGCTCGATGTGGAACGGGCCGCCGCGGCGCTGCTGAAGCTGGGGCCTGAGGCGGTGCTGATCAAAGGCGGTGGTTTGGCATCGCTGAAGGGCCACGACTATCTCTTGGATCGCCGGGGCTCAGGCCAGTGGCTGCAGCACCTCCCGGTGGAGACCCCGCACAGCCATGGCAGTGGCTGCACCCTGGGGGCGGCCATCACGGCGCTGCGGGCCCGGGGCTTGCCTCTGCTGGAGGCGGTGCAGCAGGCCAAGCAGTTTGTGGAGCGCGGTCTGCGCTTCGGGCTGGCCATCGGGGCGGGCCAGGGACCACTGTGTCATTGGCATCCCTTGCTTGAGTCCCATGGCTGACGCTCCGTATCTGATCGCCTTGGCCCTGCTCGAGCAGAACGGGGCTCGGGCGATGCCCTTGCAGGGCAAGTCCCTGCGGGAACCCCTGACGGCGGAGGCTGACCCTGGTGAGGTGGGTCGTCAGCAGGCCCTCGAGCTGCTGGTTCGGGTCTGGCAGCGCAGTGATCAAGGCGCCCTCAGCCGCGCTGGCGCGGATCAGAGCTTGCTCCTGGTCACGGTGCCCATCGAAGCCCTGCAGGAGGCGATCCCGGCCCTGAAGGCCCGCTGGTTGAACAGTGGCGACACGGCCGCACTGCTGTCGGAGCTGAAGGAACTGGCCAGTGGGATCTGGAGCCTGGGCCTGGAACCCCGCCAGCCGCTGAACTTCCAGCGTTTGGCTTAGTTGTATTCGCCGGGGATGTCGTTCTTGTGAACGGTGACCCGGTCGAACTTTTTGCCGGAAACCCGCAGCAGCTCGTCCCCGGAGAACTCGAAACCCAGCTTCGATGCGATCTGGGCCACATCGTCGGCCGTGGCAGCTGCGAGCACCTGGCGCTTCAGGGCTTCATCGGCTTGGAGCTTGGCCAGGAATGCCTTCAGTTGATCGAGGGACATGGCACCGGCTGGAGGGCCACCAGTTTCACAGGAAGGGGTCGAGGAAGCTGAGCGGTCTGTTCATGGTTTCCGAGAAGCCCAGCATCCCTCGGTCCTGGTGGCAGTACAGAAGGCTGTCGTCGCTCTCGAGCAGATAGGTGGCTCCCCGCTGGGTGATGAAGTCATCGCGGGGGACGTAGGTGCGCCAGTTCCCAAGCACCTCGCTCATGTTGCGCAGCCGCACCGTGGCGAGCTCGAAGGGCCGTTGGAACCCCTCGCCCCCTGCCATCCGGAACAGAGGTGTGCTGAGTCGTTGCGGCGCTGACCGATCACCGGTGTAGCCCCGCAGAACTTCCGCCAAGGTGCCCGGAGAGCCAATGCCGGCACACATCAAGAGCAGCCCTGGCCAGGGCCCCCCTGGTGTCTGCAGTCCTTGGTAGAGCCCCAGCTGCCGGTGCAGGGTTGGCTCGGCCTCCACCTCCAGGGCCCCGCGCGGGAAGCCGGTGTAGCGGCAGAAGCGCTCGGCTCCGGCCTCATCGCCAATGGCGATGGCCAGGGTGCGGATCCCTGCTGCTTCCAGTCTCGGCAGCTCCGGTGCCAGGGCCTGGGCGTACTCCATCGAGTCGAAGTCACCCAGCTGGCTGAGCAGCAGCACCAGCCTTCGGCCGCCTTGCATGCCTGCTGTTGATTGCAGGCGTTGCAGCAGTGGAGCAGGGGCTTGCATCAGCGCACGTTGAGATCGCTGCGCACATCCTCCAGTGGCCGCTCGATCCAGGTCCAGAAGTCCCAGTGGATGTCTTTGATGGGCCCCACCACGTCGGCGCCGCGCTCCAGGGCGGCTGCAAAGGCGGGTGCCCGGAGCTGATCTTTCAGTTTCGGCGCCACACTGCCGGCGAGGGGATCAGCGATGCCCACCTGGAACTGCATCAGCGGTGGAATCGCGATCAGCAGCGCGTGATCAGGGAAGAGCCCCATGGTGAAGGCCAGCACCTGCAGCTCACCATCGGGGTCAGTGGCGTAACCGCCGATCACGTGATGCACGTCATGCAGGGCGACGTAGTCGTAAGGCAGCCCTTTGCGACTGCCCGGGTAGGGGAAGCCGTTGTGTTGGTAGTACGCGTGCAGTGCGGCTCCCAAGCTGCCGGGGGATGAGGCGGGCAGGGCTTCGTAGCGGGCCTGATGGGTTGTATCGATGCCGATCCCCAGCATCGGCAGGATGAAGCGGCTGAAGCCCTTCACCATCCCGTCATTGTTGAGATCGTGGAAGCTGCGCCGGTAGAGATCGCCAAAGGCCTTGAGCACGTGGCCGCGGCAGACCTGCTCGAGATCGTCCACCACACCGGCTTCAATTCCCAGGTCATCCGCCAGGCGTTTGAACACGTCGATCTTCTGGGCTTCCAGCTGAGGCTCCAGAAAGGCCAGCAGGGTGAACAGCTGCATCACCTCCTGGCGCTGGCGGTGTTGCGTGATCAGGCCCGACAGTCCCACTGGTCGTTGCGGCACCACATCGGCCGGCCAGGCCGTGCCCACCAGAGCGGGGAAGAGCTCCTGCAGTTGTTCACGCTCCTGCGGGCTTGGTTGGATCTGTCCTTCGGCGCTCACCAGGGCCTCGCAGGCCTGGGCCAGTGCCGTGATAGCCGCCGGTGAGAGCGACTCGAGCGCGTGAAAGGCCATCTCTCAAGACGACGCAGGTTCCTTGATCAAGATGGCGATGGGCCTTGGATTGGGCCACTGATCTTGTTCGCTGGATGGAGATGGATCGTCGTCACTGGCTGCTCTTGGTGGCCGCCATCGCCTGCATCGCGGGCCTGCTGCTCTGGATCGGTGAGATCGATCTGGGCATGGAAGACTCGATCACGGCACCACCTGCACCTGCGGCGCCGACCAAGCCATGAAAGCTCTGTTGCTCACCCTCACCCTGGCCCTGTTCCATCTGGTGGGGCCGGTCCCCGCGGATCTGGGCGTGCACGGCGGCGCGCTGTCGACCTGTGTGAGCCCTGCCCACTGCGCCCGCGTGGATTGGACCGTGGCTGACCCGCAGGCTGCTCTGCTGGCTCTGGTGCCGGTGATCGAAGCCACCCCCCGCACCGAGATCGTCGAGCAGGCTGATGGCTATCTGCATGCCACGGCCACGAGCGCCCTTTTCGGCTTTGTCGACGATCTTGAGCTCTATGCCGATCCTGCGGTAGGCGTTCTGCAGGCCCGCTCGGTGTCGCGGCTCGGTGATTCCGATCTTGGGGTGAACGCCAAGCGACTGGCGGCCTTGCGGGATCAGCTCAGGGGTTGAGCTGCTCTTCGCTCCAGTTCTGATCAGCCCGCCAGCGGCGGCGCCGGTGGGGGTGCCCCGTGAGCTCCAGTAGCTCCACCTGCTCGATCGCAATGCGGACCAGCTCAAAGCAGGTCGGCATCGGGCTGCCATCGGGCAGCTCGGCTGGAAAGACGGCCTCTGCAGCGAAGGGTGCGCCGGGTTCGGGCCAGCCCCAGAGGGAGCGGGCTCCGGGATGGAGCTGTTGCCAGTGCTGCTGGCGCGCCTGATCGAGGCGGTCTCCGGCCAGGCTCAGACGTCGGCCCCGCAGGCGGAACTGCGAGCGCGCCTTCGGCAGGAGCCAGCAGAGTTCCACCCGTGGTTCGACCTGGAGCTCCGCGCTTTTGCTGCTGCGCCCATCGGTGAGTAGATCGAGCTCGGCTGGCCCTCCCCAACCGCGGAACACCAGGGTGCGCACCCGCGGGGTGCCGTCGGTGCCAACGGTGGCCAGCTGGAGCCAGCGGGCCTGGGGTGATCGCCCCTCCCGCTGACGGGCGCCGCGCAGCAACGGCCGCCAGGGGGGCAGCGCCTCACTCATCGCTGCGCCTGGCACTGGTAGCGCTCAATGTCCCCCTTCCAGCCGGTGCGTTGGGCGAACTCGGGATGATCGGGATCCTGTGCCTGCCACCACCAACGTCCATCGGTGTAGCTGGGGGCACCGGCGTTATTGGTTCTGGGTAGCTGCAGGCTCATGCCGCGCCACTCCACCACCAGAAAGGCTCCGGGCACCGTGCCGGCTTCGCTGTTGGGGATGCCGGGGGCATCCACCGCTCCGTTGTGCAATGCCGCCACGAGGGTCTCGCCTTCACAGAGGAACTGCTCGGCTGGAGGGTCCATCAGGGCCCGTGCGGCTGGTGGGGCCAGCAGCGCCAAGAGCGGTAGACAGGCCGCCATCAGAAACGCCAGCAGCTGGTTCAGGGCTGGTTTCACGGCCGAGGTGCGTCGGTGATCAGGATGGCGCAATGACCCTGGTGCTCGTCTACGACGGCGGCTGTCCCTTCTGCCGTTACTTCGCCCTCCGCTCTGAGCTGGTGGGCGGTGTGCCGGGCCTGGAGATCCGCGATGGCCGCGGCGATCAGACCCTGCGCGCGCAGCTCAAGGCCCGGGGACTTGAGCTGGCCCGGGGGGCGGTGCTGCTGGACGGGGAGCAGGCCTGGCATGGGGCTGAGGCCATCGCGCAGCTCTGCGGGCGGCTGCAGCCCAGCGATCCTCTGCTGGCACTGCTGCGGCAGATCTTCCAGGGCCCCGAGCAGGCCAGACGCCTTTACCCGCTGCTGCTTTGGGCCCGGCGCATGGCCCTCCAATGGAAAGGCCTGCCCGAGGACCCCGATGCAGGGGATCTCCGGCAGGCCTGAAGGGTCGAGCTTCAGCTCAGATCAGGCAACAGCAGCAGCAGCGCGATCGAAGTAGGTGCCGATCTCGCTCATCAGAGCGGAGCAGTCGCCGGGGGTGATGCCGTTGCGATCGTTGGCGATCGAGATGGCGGCGTCCTTCATCTTGCGGATGCCTTCTGCCACGGAAGCGCCAGGAACGCCCAGGGCCAGGTAGGTCTCACGCAGGCCGTTCAGGCAGCGGTCTTCCAGCACGGAAGCGTCGCCGGTGAACACGGCATAGGTCACGTAGCGCAGCACGATCTCCATGTCGCGCAGGCAAGCAGCCATGCGGCGGTGGGTGTATGCGTTGCCGCCGGGAGCGATCAGCGCAGGCTGCTCGTCAAACAGAGCGCGGGCAGCGCCCGTGACGATGGCGGAAGCGTTGGAGGTGATGCGGTTCACGGCATCCATACGCTTGA
>JBMSIW010000114.1:0-6265 GCA_049418265.1 Vulcanococcus sp. | reverse complement strand
GCCTTGGGCTCGAGGGCCGCGTCTGAGGCCAGCGGGTCGTGATCACCGCCGACGTGCAGGGTTTTCGCCCAGACAAGACGTTTGGGCAAGAAGGCCATGCGCAACGTCGTATACGGGATCACCACAAACCAGTGCCCGAGATAAGCGATGCCCAGGGCCAGGTTCAGCGGTCCCATGGCAGGGAGGTCTGGACCCTCGCTGCTGCGCAGGCAGCCCACCAAAATGGCGCCTCCGGAGAGGCCAAAGGCCACAAACGAGAGCGGCCAGCTCAGAGGGGCGCTTCGGGTCACCAAAGCGGTCAGCAGATCCGCCACGGCCAAGACCGGCAGGGCGTATTGGAGCAGGAAAAAGCAAGCCAAATCGAGCTTCTGTCCTGCCGAGACAGCGGAGCCACTGAGCTGGGGCCAGTAGTCAAAGAAGCGCTGCAAGCCTCCCTCCGCCCAGCGCTGACGCTGGCGCCACAGGGCGCGCCATTCCGTGACGGCCTCCTCCTGCACCGGGGGATCCCAGAGCAACGCGACCCGCTGCTGGTCAACCAACAGGCGAAAACTCAGATCCAGATCGTCCGTGACGGTCTGCTCGTTGAAGCCTTCGCAGGAGAGCACGGCATCACGCTGCAGAAGCTGACCATTGCCGCGCAGCTCGACGACACCGCCGGAGTGCAGTCGACCCTGCTGAATCACCGCATCCAGGGCCATTTCCATGGCCTGGGCCTTGGTCAAAACGTTGAGGTCCGGATTGACCACGGCCTTGCGCAGCTGGACGGCTGACCAGCCGCCCTGCTCGGCAAAGCTCACCAGGCGCTCGAGCAGATCAGGCTGCAACTGGGCATCGGCATCGAGCACCAGCAACCAGCGGCCTTCCAATTGCGGAAGGACGGCATTGAGAGCGCCCGATTTCCCGCCACCAGCGTCCCGCGGCCGCCGCAAGACCTGAAGTTGGGGGTAGCGCTGCTGGTAGCTCGCCAGCACTTCAGGGGTGCGGTCTTCGCTGCCGTCATCCACGATCCAGATGCGCAGCAGCTCACTGGGATAGCGCAGCGCCGCCAGCCGTTCCACCAGGCGGCCAATGACGGCTTCTTCATCGCGAGCGGCCACCACCAAATCCACGGCAGGCCAGCTGCTCAAGGCCGCAGCGCCGGGCTGAACCGCCAGCCGCCCCTGCCAAACGGGCAGAAAAACCGTGCGCAGGGCATAGGCCCCGAGCAGGGCCGTGAGGGCCATGGCCGGCCAGAGGCCTTGCTGCTGGGGCAGGCCATGGGGAGCTGCACCGGCCGCGACGCAGCCGATCAGAAACAACGAGGCCGGCAGACGGCGGGCTCCTGAAGCTGTGCCCCCGGCGGCCATGGCAATTCCAAGGATGGGCTGACTTTAAGAGCCTTCCCCGGAGGCCTCCCCGACAGGCAGGCGATCGAGCTTCAGCAACGCAGCTCCGGGGTAGTAGTGATCAAGGATCTGGCGAACGCTCCAACCGCGGGAGGCCAGGTCGATCGCGCCCGCCTGAGAGAGGCCGGCCCCGTGGCCAAAACCGCCTCCGCGGAAGCGCCAGCCCCCATCGCTCAGCGGATCGATCACGAACAAGGTGCTGGGCAACTGCCGCAGGCTGCGGCGGATCGCATCCCGCTCCAGCACGACCTGCCCGCTAGGCCCGCGCAACGCCAACCGAACCACCCGTCCGCTGGGGCCTCGCTCCAGGACGACCGGCTGGATGGGAGTGCCCAGCGCGGACGCGCGGGATCCCAGCGCTTTGCGCAGAGCCTCCTGCGTCAGCTGCCGCTGCCAGCGGAAATAGGGATGGGCCGAGCCATAGAACCCGCCCTGAGCCAGAAGGGTCTCCACCTCCTGGCGCTGATCCAGAGGCAGCTTCAGAGCAGCCAGTGGTCGCGCCGGATGATCGAGCCGGGGCTCCAGATAGGCCAGCTCCGGTAGGCGCCAGGCCTCGTCCTCATCGGCACTGACTCCACCATTGCTGGCGTGATAGACGGCATGAATGGGCTTGCCCTGCCAGCTCAACACCTGGCCCGAGGTCGCCGTGATGGCCTGGCGGACAGCAGCGCCGGCCTGACGAGGATCGCGATAGACCTGGCATTGGGTGTCGGCGCAAAGGTGATAGCCATCCACCGCGAAGCGGTGTTGATTGCCCAGGGCCCAGGTGCGCGCGAGCACGGCCTGCGCTGCCAACGCCGCCGCGGGTGAACCGGCACCGATCTCATGGGGCACAACCCCAAGGAGATAGCGCTCCAGGGGGACCTGCTCCACCAAGGTCCAGCTGCCATAGGCATCGCTCTGCAACCGGAACGGTCCGGCAAAGACCCCACCGTCCCAGCGCAGCCCCCCGGGCGCCTCGAGAGTCACAGGTTCTTGGAGGTCTTTCCAGCCGGAGGGCGTACTCACCTGGAGGCGCCGCTCATCAGCCGACGTCTTCTGCTCCAGTCGGGCGCTGTATCCCTTGGGGGCCGACGCCGTGGCGGGTGCCCAGACCTCCCAATCAGAAGGATGGGCCACAACGGCCTCCACCCCCTGAGCGCGCCAGGCCAGGGCGGCTTGCTCAGCGGATTCAAAGCTGGAGAAGGGTCCCAGAACAGTGCGGCGAATCTCCAGCGGCTGCGGCCGCTGCTGGAGACGCCAACGCAAGCTCAGACGCTGCCCCTGCCATTGCAGACCCGCACCATCCCTCAACCGCAAGGGGGACTGATCCGCTTGCAGCACTAAAGGGGAAGCGCCCAGGTGCGGGGCCAAGGCAACCCAGAGCCGCTGCTGCTCGCCACCAACGGCCGGCGGCGCAGGAACGCTGAGATGCGTCAACACCTGCGCACCAGCGCCCTGGCAGCCCGGCAGCGCGACGGCCAAAGCCAGCAGGGCGATCAACGGGCGAAGCGTTCCCAAGGGCCAAGCGCAGGCGTGATCAAAACCCTAGGGGGAGTTGGCGGAAGGCACTCTGAGGTCGTACCCTCATCGTTTGTGCACGAGCGCGTAGACAATGCCGAAGCTCAAGACCCGCAAAGCAGCCGCCAAGCGGTTCAAAGCAACCGGCAGCGGGAAGTTCATGCGCCGCCACGCTTTCCGCAATCACCTGCTCGATCACAAGAGCCCTAAGCGCAAGCGTTTCCTCGGCACCATGGCCGTTGTGGATGAGCGCGATGCGGACAACGTGCGCGCCATGCTCCCCTACAGCTGAATCGCCCGGCTGACCCGCTGTTTCACCGTTTTCTGAGAACCACCGATGGCACGCGTTAAGAGGGGCAATGTCGCCCGTAAGCGCCGCAACAAGATCCTTCGCCTGGCGCGCGGCTTCCGCGGCGGCAACGGCAGCCTGTTCCGCACCGCCAACCAGCGGGTGATGAAGGCGCTCTGCAACGCCTATCGCGATCGCCGCCGCCGCAAGCGCGACTTCCGTCGCCTCTGGATTGCCCGCATCAACGCTGCTGCCCGTCTGAATGGCGTGAGCTACAGCCGTCTGATCGGCGGTCTCAAGAAGGCTGATGTGCAGCTGAACCGCAAGATGCTGGCCCAGCTGGCTGTGCTCGATCCCGCCAGCTTCACCACCGTGGTCGGCGCCGCCAAGAGCTAAGCCCTCATCACCACCCACAACAGAGCCCAACCGGTCGGTCCATGGATGTTTCACTCCCTCAGGCCTACCTGGTTGGGCTTTTGTTGTTGTTGGGGAGCGCTGCTGTCCTGGTGGCCCGCCAAATCCTGAGGGTTCGCCGCGATGAAGCCGCCCTGGCTCGACTGGAAGCCCAGGCCAAAGCCAGCGACAAATCGGTCGAAGACCTCTACGAGCTCGCCTCCGTACAGCTCCGCAAAAGGCTTTACGGCCAAGCCACGGAAAACCTCAAACTGGCCGCAAAGCGGGCCAGCGCTGAACCCGCCGAAGCCCAGGCGCTGATTGAGAACGCCCTGGGCTTTGCCTTGGCCGCGCAGAGCAACTACAACGCGGCCATTAAGCACTACAGGGCTGCACTCAGAGCCAAAGGGGACTATCCCGTCGCCCTGAACAATCTGGCGTTTGCGCTCGAGAAGCAGCAGAAGAGTGACGAGGCCAAAGAGACCTACCAAAAAGTGCTTGAGCTCGACGCCGCGAACCGCACGGCCAAGCGGCGACTGAAGCGCCTGGAGCGCACAGCCGCCTGATCCGGATTCACCAGAGGCCGCGAATCGCTGGCCCGCCCTCGCTGACCGGATTCAAGACCAGTTGCCCCCCAGGATTGGTGAGGCGAGGCGCCATCCAACCCGAGAGGGTGAAGCCCTGCAATCCCAAAAAGTTTCCGCCGGACTGCAGATCCGAGGCGCTGTAATCGCCCAGAAAGAGCAGGTCCAGCTGATCGGACTGGGCATTGAGGTTGCCCTGAACAGGAATCGTGGCGCCTCCCACCGTCATCTGGCCGCGCACATCCACCATTTGACCAAGCGCCGTCAAGGAGTCGAGCTGCAAGGTCACCGGCGCTGAGGTGCCAGCACCAAAGGGCTGATAACTGCCCGTCCAACGACGGGGCAGATCGCGAACCAGATCCGTGGCCCGAGCAACAGGGTCGAACTGCTGCACGTTGGCCGCCATGCCGAAGTTCTCCTGCAAGGGAGTGGGCCGGGTCGCCGCGACCTCGACGGTGGTCAAAGGGATGGCAGCCAGCAGAGGAATCACAACAGCAGCGCAGATGGGCCCAGCCTAAGGACCCTGCAACGTCAGGGCAGGGCCGCGCGGTACGGTCGCTGCATGGCCCATGTCTCTGCCGTGTCTGCAGCGCCTCAGCGGGATGATGCCTTGGTGATCGGAGGACGGCGCTTTCGCAGCCGCCTGATGACGGGCACCGGTAAGTACCCGAGCCTTCAGGCCATGCAGGCCAGCCTGGAAACCAGCGGCTGCGAGATCGTCACGGTGGCGGTGCGCCGCGTGCAATCCCAGGCGGCAGGCCACGAGGGCCTGATGGAAGCCATCGATTGGCAACGCATCTGGATGCTCCCCAACACGGCGGGCTGCGCCACCGCGGAAGAAGCGATTCGGGTGGCACGGCTCGGGCGTGAGCTGGCGAAATTGGCCGGGCAAGAAGACAACACCTTCGTGAAGCTGGAGGTGATTCCTGACTCCAAACACCTGCTGCCCGATCCGATCGGGACCCTGGAAGCAGCTGAGCAACTGGTGAAGGAGGGCTTCACCGTCCTGCCCTACATCAATGCCGATCCCCTGCTCGCGAAGCGACTCGAAGACGCGGGCTGCGCCACGGTGATGCCCTTGGGATCACCCATCGGCTCAGGGCAGGGCATCCGCAATGCGGCCAACATTGCCCTGATCATCGAGAACGCGACGGTTCCGGTGGTGGTGGACGCCGGACTGGGGGTCCCAAGCGAGGCGGCCCAGGCCATGGAGATGGGGGCCGATGCCCTGCTGATCAATAGCGCCATCGCCCTGGCCGGGGATCCCGCCGCCATGGCCAAAGCGATGGCCTTGGCCTGCGAGGCAGGACGCACTGCCTTTCATGCCGGTCGCCTGCCGGTGCGCGGCGAAGCCAACCCCAGCTCCCCGCTCGCCGGTCGCGTGGGCACGTGAAGCTTCTGCACGGGTGCGCGGCAAATTCAGCCGACGTCCGTACTGTCGTTGCAACGACATCCCCATGCGATGCAGGTCACCGAAGAGGACGGCGGCAGGCTGAACGCCTTTGCCAAGGAGCCGCGCATGGAGGTGATGGACCCCAGCGAGGGCCGCAGCGGCAGCAGCAAAGTCCTGTTCATCGGCGGCGCCCTGCTGGTGCTGCTGATGATGGCCGTCGCCGCGGGAATCAGCTGAATCCCTGTAGTAGCTTGCCCTGACGGAGCAATTGCTCGTACAGCAGGAGTCCAGCGGTGAAGGTTTTCGTTCTCGGCGGTGACGGCTTCTGCGGCTGGCCCTGTGCCGTGAACCTGGCCGATCAGGGCCACGATGTGGTGATCGTGGACAACCTGAGTCGCCGCAAGATCGATATTGATCTGGAAGTCGACTCCTTGACGCCGATCGCCAGCATCGGTGAGCGGCTCAAGGCCTGGGAAGAGATCGGCGGCAAACCCATGCGCTTCGTGCACATGGATATCGCCCATGAATATCAACGTCTGGTGGATCTGCTGCTGGCAGAGAAGCCCGATTCAGTGGTGCACTTTGCGGAGCAGCGCGCCGCTCCCTACTCGATGAAGAGCAGCGCCACGAAGCGCTACACCGTTGATAACAACGTCAACGGAACCCACAACCTGCTCGCCGCCATCGTCGAGAGCGGGTTGGACGTCCACGTGGTGCACCT
>JBMSIW010000113.1:0-6311 GCA_049418265.1 Vulcanococcus sp. | reverse complement strand
TTCAGCCCTGGCAAGTGCGCCGCGCGGCTGAGTACATGACCCACGCCCCCAACGCGTCTCTGAACTCCGTGGGCGGCATCATCACCGAGCCCAACTCGGTGAACTTCGTGAACCTCCGCCAGTGGCTCGCCGCGACCCAGTTCGTGCTGGCCTTCTTCTTCCTGGTGGGTCACCTCTGGCACGCCGGCCGCGCCCGTGCTGCCGCCGCTGGCTTCGAGAAGGGCATCGACCGTCAGGCCGAGCCCACCCTGGCCATGCCTGACCTCGACTGATCTCGCTCAGCTCGAGCGATCAGCGATCGTCCCTCAGCCCTCGCCCTGCGGCGGGGGCTTTTTTGTAGCCATTGGGGAATGGCGAATAGGCTGGCGAGATGGGATGGTCCAAAGCGATGCCCAAAACGGTCTCCGAGATCCGAGCCCAAAAGCAGGCCGAACGCGTGGCGGAAAGAGCCGTTAGTTGAGCGACTGCAACAGGGCGTCGGTCAGGCGGATCTCGCAGTTGCTGACGAAGATGCCAAAGCCGGTGCCTTGCACAGAGAGGGAGTTCATGTAGACGCAGGCATTGCGGCGGGCCTGCTGAAAGGCGGCAATCTGCTCTTCGGGATCAGCGCTGGTTTTGAAAAAGCCGGTGAGGCTGTCTTTCCAGATCGTGGGGAACTGGCCACCAGGAACCGCAGCCGCATCCGTTGCCACCTTCTGCATCGCGATGGAGAGCTCACGATCTTTGGCCTCCAGGGCCTTACCCACACACAGCGTCATCTCCACCGTTGAGTTCGCATTGGCGCAGGCGGCGGGCTGAGCGTTGGCGGGTTGCACCGCAACACCGAGCAGCAGCGAGGCCAACAGCGCGGGCACCTTGATCGGGGCAGCGGCAGTCATGGCGATCAACCCTGTTCGTGCATGGCATTGCCGAAGCCCTTACGAATCGGACCCAGCAGATAGAACAGCAGTGTGGTGCGATCCGTCAGGATGTCAGCCGTGAGGGTCATCCCCGGCACCAGCAAATTGGTACCCGGCTTTTTACCGGCGTACTCCCGATCCAAGGCAACACGAACCTTGTAGTACGGCTCGCCTGTTTTCTCATCCTGGAAAGTGCCAGCGGAGATGGCCTCGACCTTGCCTGACACCGTTCCATAGCGGCTGTAGTCATAGGCAAGGACCTTCACCTCCACCTTCTGGCCCAGGCGCACATTGCCGATGTCCTTGGGTTTGACGCGGGTAAAGGCCTCAAGGCGCTGACCGATCGGGACCACCTCAGCCACAAGGCTGCCGGGTGCGATCACACCACCGATCGTCTTGATTGTGTAGCTCTTGACGATGCCATCGACGGGAGAGCGCACCTGCAGCCGCTCAAGTTCACCGAGCTGACGGCCCAAAACGCTTTGCAGCTCTGCCTTTTCGCTGGTGACCTTGGCCAATTGTTCCAAGGTCTCCATCTTCAACTTGGAGCGCAGCTCATTGAGCTGAACACGGGTTTCGGTGATCGTGCCATCCAGCTCTGCCAGCTCCGTTTCGGTCGAGGCAATGCGCCGCTCGGCCTCGAGCACATCGTTATGGGGGATGGCACCGCTCTGATCCAAGGACTCATAGGCCTTGGTCTGCTGCTTGAGCAGAGCGACCTCATCGAGATATTCCTTGCGCTTTGCCGTCAGGGTGTTGAGACGTTGGGTGGTCAACGCCAACTGACGGTTGATGTCTTTGGCCTTCTGGTCCTGCAGATCACGGAAAGCACGCTCGACTTCCGGTGAAGGCGCTGTAGGGGTGCGCTTGTTGGCATTCATCGCCTCCTGACCCAGGGCACGCCGCAATTCCCGCTGCTCAAGGGTGAGATTCGTGATCCGGGTTGCGGTCTGGTTCTCCTGGGAACCGATTTCTCCCTCATCGAGCTTGAGCAGGATCTGGCCCTTCTTGACGCGCTGGCCTTCGGCGACGAGCTGCTCGCGGATGATGCCGCCCTCTAAATGCTGAACCTTTTGAATCTCACCAGCGGGCTCCACCTCACCGGAGGCCACGACGTAATCCTGAATCGGGATGATCGCCGAGACCGCAATCGATCCGGCAAAGACCGCCGTCACGCCCTTCAGCCAGCGCAGCAGATTGGGGGGAACCTGGCCGGCCTCCAGAGACAGGGCCTCGCCGCGGCGACCATGACCAAAGGCCTGATCGGAGCCGTCCGCCTCCATTTGCCAGATCGAGGTCTCCTTGCTCTGGGATTTGGTGGTCTTGAGGTCGCGGGGATTGGGTGACGAGAGACTCATCGGAAATGCAGCGGAGAGCGAGGGAACTAGGCGACTTGGGGTGGAGGTGATGCAGCCTTCTGTTGAGCCGCGATCAGTTCCTCGGGTGTGCCGGCGAAGGCCAGCGCTCCATCCCGAAGGATGGCAATTTGATCGGCAATTTCAAGCAGCTCTGGACGATCCGAGACCACCAGGGTGGTGCCGGATCCCTTGCGTTGCCTGAGCACCTCGATCAGGGCGCGGACGTTGTGGGGTTCAAGTGCCAGGCAGGGCTGATCCAACAACAAGATGACGGGTTCAGCCAGGAACATGCGCGCCAACGCGACGCCTTGAACCTGGTTGGGGAGCAGGGCATGGGGTCCCTGCAGAGTGACGAGCCGATCGAGGCCTGGCCCCTCCAGGAGCTCAGCTAAGCCCAGACTGATCAGGCTTGCCTCCAGATCGGCATCGCTCAGGAAGGGCCCCGCCAGAAGGAGGTTTTCACGCAAGGTCCCCGGGAAGACTCCTCCGTCTTCTGGCAGGTACCCCACTGCCTGGCGCACCTGGCCGAGGGGGAATTGGCGAATGTCGCACCCATCGAGGCTGATCACGCCGCTACCGGGAGCAATCTGCGCATCAATCAGTCGAAGCACAGACGACGTACCAGAGCCTTCGGGCCCGGAGAGCACCAGGAGCTGACCGGGTGCAACCTTGAGATTCAGCTGGGTGAGTGTGGGCTCTTGAAGCGCGTTGAGCCGCAGGTTGACGTTCTTAAACGCAATCGCGCCCTTGGGCTGCGGCAGCACCCAGCGCGATGAGAGGCTCGTGCTGGGCTCCACATCAGTGGCACCCATCAAGCGATTGAGCTGCACGAGGCTGGGTTGCATCTGGGACCAGCGACTCAAGGCCTGATAGGCAGTCTGAATCGGCTTAAAGACCCGCCAGACAAAGAACATCGTGGCGATCAAGGTGCCGAGCTCGATGCCCGAATTACCGGCAATGGCGATGCCTGCACCCGTGGCCAGGACCAAGGCGCCGGTGAGCTGCGAGAACTCGCTGGTCAGGATCGCCAGGAGCTGCTGCAGACGCATCGGAGCGAGCCCCTGAACCACCGAGTCACTGGAAGCTTGCTGAAGGCGGTCATAGAAACGGCGTTCGCCGCCAGAGCGCTTGATCTGCGTGAAGTTCTGCAGAACATCCAGCAGCAGCGGCTCCAGGTTGGAGGGGTTGCGGGCCAGGGGTTGCTGCACGGCGCGGCCTGCCATGCCCACCAGATAAACCCCACCGAAGCAGACCAGCACCATCAGAACCGTTAGCAGCATCAAAGGGATGCTCATCGCGGCAATGGCGACCAGGAAGATGCCAATGAAGGGGAGATCAAGCGCCGCCAAGGCCACCGGGCCTGTGACATAGCTGCGCAGACCGCGGTAGCTGCGGAGCCGATTGGCCAGGGTGAGCGGGGTGTAGCGCTCCAGCTGAGGCAAACGCAACAGCAGGACCTTCTCGAGAACTCGGGTGCTCAAGAGCAACTCCAGCTCGGCTCCCAGATCCGCCAAGCGAGCCTGGCGCCGCTGGGTCAGCCAGACCTGCACCAGCACCGCGGCGATAGCGAAGGGGAGGAGCAGGAAGAGATCACCACCCTGACCGCCTGGAATCTCCAGGTTGTAGACAGCCCGGATGTAAAAGGGCATCACCAAGGCGAGCAGGTTGATCAGCAGGGAGATCACATAGAGCTCACCAATGCCACCGCGGAAGCGAAGGACCTGGGCTTGGAACCACTGGCGCTTCTCGCCTGCGCGCTCGGGTTCAAAACGAAATTCGTAGGCGAGGATGCGACCACGCCCATCGCCAGAAGGAGGTCTGAGGCTCTCGAGATCCGGGACCACCTTGAGTTCGGATCCAGCCTCATCGCTGCGGATCAACAAGGGGAAATCAAGGCGTTGAGCAACCCGGCGGGGATTGTCGAGCGGCAGTCCGACGACGTCCCAGCGATAACCGAGGTTGGCCAACGTGTTGAGCAAGTCCACACCGTCCATCGTTTGTGGGGAACCACTGATGGCATTGCGCAACTGAATGGCCTCACCAGGCCAATTGAGGGCAGTGAGCAATTCAGGCAACAGCCGTGCCTGGGGCGAGGGGCTCTGAGCGAGGCGATCGAACAGGTCCTGGATCTGAATCACGAGCGCACCTCCACCAGCTGATTGCCCTGCCAGCTGAGGTGTTGATCAGGCCTTGGCAAGGCATCAGACCACTGGCGAACGGCGAGCACTTTGGAGGCCTCAACTGGCAGGGTCAAAAACCAGTGCAACTCCACGAGCGGTAGATCACGCTGGGAGGCATCGAGCAGTAAAACGGCGGGCTCATCCAACAAGGCCGAGATGACCTGCACGCGGAAGGTCAATGAGCGCGCGATCGGAAAGTCCTGGTTGTCCCCAATGGGGGTGTCGTAGCCCTTGGGCAGGGCCTGGATCCAAGGGGATAAGCCGAGTTGGGCGGCCAGCTGAGCCGCCTTGGGCCCAAGGGAGTCCGAACGGAAAACGGTGAGGTTGTCGAGCAGGGTGCCAGGACTGAGGCCAGGGTCTGGGACCAACAGGCGAAGGCGACGACGCAACAGGGAACGTTGATAGCTCTCCAAGGGGCGACCGTCGAACTGCGCAGCAGCGGGGAAGCTGCCTTGCAGGGCTGTCATGGACAGGAGAAGCTCACTGGATTGCTCGACGGCTCCACCGCTGATAACCAAGCTGGAGCCGGGGTCCAGGCGGAAGGAATCGGTCTCGAGGAGCCCAGAGGAGGGGGGCATCTCGCCGATCAACAGGTTGGGTTCCTGGGGAAGCGATTGCAGGGCCTCGTAGTCGTGGCTGGCCTGCCATTGCAGGCTCTGCTGCCCATCGGCCGAGAACAACTTGGCCAGAGGCATCGTCACCTGCCCGCTCAACAGGGTGCAGGCGGCCAGGGCGCCACTGGAGAGCTCCTGATTCATCACCATCAGGCCACCGAAACTGACGATCAGAAGCTGATTGAGCTGGGCAAACAACGCTGAGAAATTCTGCAGACGCGCGGTGGTGGCCTCCTGCCGGTAGCTCGCCTGGCTGAGGCTCTCCTGAAGGGGCTCCAAGCGCCGCACCAGAAAACCCTCAAGGTTGAGGGTCTTGATCGTGGGGGCGCCGAGCAAGCTGGCATGCAGAGTCTCATTGAGGCTCGCGTCCAGATGGTGCTTTTGGTCCACTGCCAGACCCATCGCACGGGCCGAGCGATGGGCGTAGTGAATAAAAACGGGTGCCAGCAGAAGAGGCAGCAGCACCAGCCAGTGCCCGAGGATGGCCAACACGAAGAGATAGACCGCCGCAAAGGGAAGATCAATGCGGCGCACGAGCCACTGCTGCTCAAAAATTCCCCTCAGGGCACCAACGCTGCGCAGCTGTGCCAGGCGTGATTGAAGCGGGGCGGCGGTGACACTGGCGATGTCGCTACCCAGCAGGGAACGAATCGCGCCCAGGCGTAGACGATGCTCCGACGATGCACCAAGCCAACTCAGCACCCAGGCACGCAGACCCTTGAGCAGTACATCGACAACCAGAACAGCGGCCAGCAGGAGGGTGATCACCGCCAGGCTGTCTCCCGCCTTCTGGGGAAGCACCGAGGTGTAGATACGGTTGATATAGAGAGGAACCGCTAAGACGAGCAGGTTGATCGCGATCGAGGCGGCTATCACGACCTTCACGGTGGGATCAGCGAAATCAGGCTGGATGCCGGGATCTCCTGAGATCCGCTTGAGCCGTTGCCACCAAGCCTGTAACACCCGGCCGAACAAACCTTTCTGGAGACAAGCTAGAGAAAGAAGTCGATCCGCGCCGTCCTGCAGGAGAGGTCTGTAACCGCAACCGCGACCTGGATGGCAAATCAGTAGAACCGTTGCAAGCTAAAGGGAAGTCCCCCCTGAGTTCGATGGCCAAGGAACGCGGCGCTGACGGCAACGAGGTCCGTTCCATGAGCGACCGTGTGACCGATCGGCTTCGGCGCCTGCTGGGACTTCAGAACCTGCACGACGGCGGGCGAGAGCAGCGCGACGACGTCAGCGAAAGCATTCCGGAAGGGG
>JBMSIW010000112.1:0-6328 GCA_049418265.1 Vulcanococcus sp. | reverse complement strand
AGGTGACCACCCTCGACTACAGCGATTTCCTCGGCCGGATCATGATCGGCCGCATTCACAACGGCACGATCCGCGGCAACCAGCCGGTGGCTCTGTTGCGCGATGACGGCAGCGTCAAGCGTGGCCGCATCAGCAAGTTGCTCGGCTTCCAGGGCCTTCAGCGCGTTGAGATCGAGGAGGCCCGCGCCGGTGACCTGGTGGCGGTCTGCGGTTTCGATGAGGTGAACATCGGCGAAACCATCGCCTGCCCGGATGAGCCCAAAGCTCTGCCTCTGATCAAGGTGGATGAACCCACCCTGCAGATGACCTTCGTGGTCAACGACTCGCCGTTCGCCGGCAAGGAGGGCAAGTTCGTCACCAGCCGTCAGGTGCGTGACCGTCTGAACAAGGAGCTGCTCACCAACGTGGCGCTCCGCGTGGAGGACACCGATTCGCCGGATCGCTGGGCCGTCAGCGGCCGCGGTGAGCTGCACCTGGGCATCCTGATCGAGACCATGCGCCGTGAGGGCTATGAGTTCCAGGTCAGCCAGCCGCAGGTGATCTTCCGCACCATCGATGGCACCCCTTCGGAGCCCTTCGAAACCCTGGTGCTGGATGTGCCCGAGGAATCGGTGGGTGCCTGCATCGAGAAGCTCGGCGTCCGCAAGGCCGAGATGCAGAACATGGAGAACACCAACGACGGCCGCACCCAGCTGGAGTTCGTGGTGCCCTCCCGCGGTCTGATCGGCTTCCGTGGCGACTTCATCCGCGCCACCCGCGGCGAGGGGATCATGAGCCACTCCTTCCTCGACTACCGCCCGATGCAGGGCGATTTCGACACCCGTCGCAACGGCGTGTTGATCGCGTTCGAGGAAGGCACCGCGACCTTCTATGCCCTCAAGAACGCCGAGGACCGCGGGCAGTTCTTCATCACCCCTGGCACGAAGGTCTACAAGGGCATGCTCGTGGGCGAAAACAATCGTCCCCAAGACCTCGAGCTCAACGTCTGCAAGACCAAGCAGCTCACCAACATGCGCTCGGCAGGTGCTGAGGAACTGGACACCCTCCAGGCCCCGATGCAGATGACCCTCGAGCGTGCCCTCGAGTACATCGGCCCCGATGAGATGCTCGAGGTGACCCCCGAATCCATTCGCCTGCGCAAGCTGCCCGCCAAGAAGCCTGCGAAGCGTTGAGTTCCTCCCTCGATGTTGAGGAGCAGAGCCTGATGGTCGACCCCCGCCTGGGGGAGGCCATCAGGCTTTTCAATGACCAGCAGTGGTACGCCTGCCACGACGGCTTTGAGGAGCTCTGGCACGAAACCCAGGGCCCCATTCGCAAGGTCCTGCAGGGGATCCTGCAGATCGCGGTGGCCCATCACCACCTTGAGCGCGGTAATCAGCGCGGCGCCATGGTGCTGCTCGGTGAAGGCTTGGGCCGGCTCCAGGGCCAGGGTGCCTTCGCTCTGGGACTGCAGCTCGAGCCCCTGCGCGCGGCCGCCCGGGCCCGTCTGCTCGCCTTGCATCAAGCGACCCCGCTGGAGGCGCTGCCACTCCCGCGCCTGATCTGCGCCCAGGACTTGCCCTGAGCTTCGGCGATACCATTGGCGTCATTGCGTTCCTGGAGAGGGGCTTGGCCGCAGACACCAGCGCAGCCCTGTTTCCAGCCCCCGGCAGATCCTTGACCCGCCTTTTGTCCTTCGCTGCAGGCGTGTCCTTGCTGGGCCTCGCGGCTGCTTTCAACTCCGCCGCCTTGGCCCAGACCCTTTCTGAGCCTCCAGCCCAGCGGCCTGCTGGCAGCAAGCCCGCGCGGATCGCCACCGGATTGGTGACGATTGAGTCCGATCAACAGCAGGCCGATCAGCTCACCGGTGTGATCACGGCCACCGGCAATGTGCGCATCGTCTATCCGGATGAGCGCGTCGTGGCGACGGCTCGCCAGGCCCAATACTTCAGCCAGGAGGGGCGTGTCGTCCTGAGCGGTGATGTGGACATCGTCCAGGAGGGCGGCAATCTGATGCGGGCCGAGCAGGTGGTCTACCTGGTGAACAGCGAGCGCATGCAGGCCATCCCCGCCCAGGGCCAGCAGGTCTTCAGCCGGGTCGTGATTCCGCCCTCGTCCAGCCAGAGCCCGGCCCCGGCGAAGCGCGCCCGATGAGCCTGGTTCTTGATCGCGTGGCCCTCACCCTTGGTGGCAGGCCGCTGGTGAAACAGGTGAGCCTGAACCTCAACCCTGGTGAAGTGGTGGGTCTGCTGGGGCCGAATGGGGCCGGCAAGACCACCACCTTCAACCTGGTGACAGGCCTGTTGCGTCCGGATGCCGGCCAGGTGTTGCTCGAGGGCTCCTGCATTGCGGAGTTCTCGATGCCCCAACGGGCTCGGATGGGCATTGGCTATCTGCCCCAGGAGGCGAGTGTGTTTCGCAACCTGAGCGTCCAGGACAACCTCCTGTTGGCGCTCCAAGAGAGCGGCGCGCCTGTGGAGCAGCGCCGCGTACGGGCCGATCGCCTCGTTGAGGATTTCCACCTGCGGCCCTTCCAGCACCGCCTCGGTTATCAGCTCTCCGGTGGTGAGCGACGCCGCTGCGAGGTGGCCCGCGCCTTGGCCGTGGGTGAGAGCGGTCCCCGCTACTTACTCCTGGATGAACCCTTCGCTGGTGTGGACCCCTTGGCCGTCGCCGATCTCCAGAACCTGATCGCCGGACTCAGGGACCGCGGCATGGGCGTTCTGATCACCGACCACAACGTCCGCGAAACCCTCGCGATCACCGATCGGGCTTACATCCTCACCGAGGGCAGCATCCTGGCGAGCGGCCCCAGCAAGGAGATGGCCAACGACCCGCTGGTGAAGCGCCACTACCTCGGGGAGGACTTCCGGCTGTGATGGCGTCTTCCCCCTGGATGGATCCCCTGCGCCGTCAGGCCCGCCGTCTGCAGCGCCGCTGGCAGATGCTGCCGCTGCTGGATCGCTGGTTGTGGGCTGAGATGCTCGGCCCCCTGCTCTTCGGTGTGGCCGCCTTCACCGCCGTCTCCCTCTCGGTGGGTGTCGTCTTTGAGCTGGTGCGCAAGGTGGCTGAGGCCGGCCTTCCCCTCTGGGCGGCAGGCAAGGTGTTGGCGCTGCGGATGCCCGGCTTCCTGGTGCTCTCGTTCCCGATGGCCACCTTGATGGCCACCCTGCTGGCCTTCAGCCGGTTGTCGGGCAGCAGCGAACTCACGGCGCTGCGCAGCATTGGCGTCAAGACCTGGCGGATGGTGGTGCCCGCGTTGGTCATGGCCGGCTTGATGAGCGTGCTCACCTTCGTCTTTAACGACGTGATTGTGCCCAGTGCCAATTACGCGGCCTCCAACACCCTCGACAACGCCCTGGGCCGGGCCCTTTCCGCCCAGACCGGCAAGAACGTGGTCTATTCGCGCTTTGGCCGCATCACTCCCAAGCAGCCCGGCGGTGATGCGGGCGAGGGTCTGACTCAGCTCTTCTATTCCAAGGAATTCAAAAACGGTGAGATGCAGGGGGTGACCTTGCTGGACTTCTCCCGCGAGGATCAGCAACAGGTGCTGACCGCCCAAACCGCCGTCTGGGATGACGACAAGGCGATGTGGGAATTCCGCGATGGACGCATCCTCAACATCGATGCCGCCAGCAACTTCACCACCTCGGCCGACTACACCAGTTACTACTACCCGTTTACCCGTGCGCCCCTGGATGTGGGCATGCTTCCCAGCGATGCTGCCCAGATGACGGTCGCCCAGGCCCTCAGGGCCGAAGCCCTGCTTCAGCAGGCTGGTGATCAAAAGGAAGCCCGGCGTCTGCGGGTGCGCATTCAAGAGAAGTTCGCCTTCCCGGCGATCTGCCTGGTGTTTGGCTTGATTGGCAGCAGCCTGGGGGTGCGTCCCAACTCCCGCACCAGCCGCAGTCAGGGCTTTGGCATCAGCGTGCTGCTGATCTTTGGCTATTACCTGATGTCCTTCATCTTCAGTTCCCTGGGGATCAAGGGCACCCTCTGGCCCTTCTTCGCCGCTTGGATGCCCGTCTTCATTGGCCTTGCCGGCGGCGTTGTTCTGCTCAGGCAGGCCAGCCGCTGAGTCAGTCCCCTTCAGGCGCTTTCACACGGCAGACTGGCCACGATTCCAACCCCCCTTCGTGACCGATCCGGTTCTCGCTCTGGGCCTTGCCGCGTTTGCCCTGCTGCTCCTGGCCCTTCCCCTGGCGTTCTGGAGCCTGAGTGGAGCTGGATCCCGCAGCACCGTGGTGCGTCTGTTGGTCGCGACGGCCAATTTGGCGTTGACCGCCCAGCTGGTGCTGCGCTGGTGGCAGTCGGGTCACTTCCCGATCAGCAACCTCTACGAGTCCCTCTGCTTCCTGGCCTGGGCCTGCACCCTGACGCAGCTGCTGGTGGAGCGGAACTACCCCTCCCCGTTGGTGGCGGCCTCCGCCACCCCCATGGGATTGGGCTGCGTGGCCTTTGCCAGCTTTGCCCTGCCCGATCAGCTGCAACAGGCCGCGCCACTGGTGCCTGCCCTGCGCTCCAGCTGGCTGGTCATGCACGTCAGCGTGATCATGGTCAGCTACGCGGCCCTGTTGGTGGGGTCACTGCTCTCGATGGCGGTGCTCTTCACCGATCGCGATCAGGCCCTGGAACTGCGCAGCAGCTCGATTGGCAGTGGCGGCTTCCGTCAGGCGCGGCTGGCCACGGAGGGCGGCGGCGGCGAGTTCAACCTGAGCAGTGCGGCCCTCTCCCTGAGCGAGCAGCTCGACAGCCTCAGCTACCGCACCATCACCGTGGGCTTCCTGCTCCTTTCGGTGGGCATCGTCAGCGGTGCGGTCTGGGCCAATGAGGCCTGGGGCAGCTGGTGGAGCTGGGACCCGAAGGAGACCTGGGCGCTGATCTGTTGGCTGGTCTACGCGGCCTATCTGCACACCCGCCTCAGCCGCGGTTGGCAGGGCCGCAGGCCTGCTCTGGTGGCCGTCGCCGGCTTTGTTGTGATCTGCGTCTGCTACATCGGCGTCAATCTGCTCGGCATCGGCCTGCACAGCTACGGCTGGTTCTTCAGCTGAACGTTCTTGCGCTCCGACTGGGGGCCCAACAAAAAAGCCCCGCCGTGGCGGGGCTTTGCGCCTTGATGACTCGAGGTTGAGTCGAGGCTGACTCGAGGATGAGTCGAGCGCGTCCTCAGGGACGCTTGCTGTTGCGGATGCCGGTGATCGCATCGGCGTAGCTGGGCTGGTTGAAGACGCCCGAGCCGCTGACGATGGCGTTGGCGCCGGCTTCGATCACCTTCCAGGCGTTTTCGGCCTTGATGCCGCCGTCGACTTCGATCCAGGGGTCGAGGCCCTTCTCGTCGCACATGCGGCGCAGGTCACGGATCTTCTGAACCTGGCTCTCGATGAAGCTTTGACCACCGAAGCCGGGGTTCACGCTCATCACCAGCACCAGATCGCACAGCTCCAGGCAGTACTCGAGGGTGTCGATCGGGGTGCCGGGGTTCAGGACGGCACCGGCCATCTTGCCCAGGTCCTTGATCTGAGCCAGGTTGCGGTGCAGGTGGGTGCAGGCTTCCACCTGAACAGAAATGATGTCAGCGCCAGCCTTGGCGAAGTCGGGCACGTACTTCTCGGGCTCGACGATCATCAGGTGCACATCCAGAGGCTTCTGGGTGACCGGGCGCAGGGCTTCAACGATCAGGGGACCGATGGTGATGTTCGGCACGAAGCGGCCGTCCATGACGTCCACGTGGATCCAGTCGGCACCGGCCTGATCGACGGCGCGCACGTCCTCACCCAGGCGGGAGAAGTCCGCCGAGAGGATCGACGGGGAGATCACCAGAGACTTGGTGCTCATGAAGTGCCACCTGGGCTGAACAGCGCACGATTGTAGGAATCGGTCTTCGAAGCAGCTCTGACGCTGGGGTTCAGCCAACACTGATACAGTGAGCGGCGCTAAAAGCCTGAGAGGCCCTGCAGCTGCTGGACTTCCGCCCGGTTGTCCGTCCGCCCAGCGGAATCCTCACCGCGCTTCATCCCTCCCCATTGCCGGACTGCCGTGGATCGCACCCTGATTCAAGAAATTCTCGAGGTCGTTGAGCAGGCCGGGATCGCCTCCGCCAAGCTCACCGGCATGGGCCTCAAGAACGAGGCAGATGCTGCCGCCGTTGAGGCCATGCGCGAGCGCATGTACAAGATCCAGATGCAGGGCCGCATCGTGATCGGTGAGGGCGAGCGCGACGAAGCTCCCATGCTCTACATCGGTGAGGAAGTCGGCAGCGGCACCGGCCCTGGCGTTGACTTCGCCGTCGATCCTTGCGAAGGCACCAACCTCTGCGCCAACAGCCAGCGCGGTTCCATGGCCGTTCTGG
>JBMSIW010000111.1:0-6336 GCA_049418265.1 Vulcanococcus sp. | reverse complement strand
AACTCTCGACCCTCTCCTTGGCAAGGAGATGCTCTACCACTGAGCTACATCCGCAAGCGTCGCGGCTGAACCGTCGACCCAGAGATCATGCACGACCGAGGGCCCCTCGGTCAAACTCTTGAGCGACAGGATGGAAGGATGCTGAACGCTCTGCGAGCCGACCTGGCAATCATCAAGGAACGGGACCCGGCGGCGCGTGGCACGTTGGAGATCCTGTTCTGCTACCCGGGGCTCCACGCGCTCACGTTGCATCGCCTCAGTCACCGGCTTTGGCGCGTGGCTCCCCTGCCTGCACGCCTGCTCAGCCAGCTAGGGCGATGGGTGACGGGCATTGAAATTCACCCCGGCGCTCAAATCGGCCGCGGGGTCTTCATCGACCACGGCATGGGGGTCGTGATTGGTGAAACCGCCGTAGTGGGCAACAACTGCCTGCTCTATCAAGGCGTCACCCTGGGAGGCACCGGCAAGGCCCATGGCAAGCGCCACCCGACCCTGGCCGAAAACGTGGTGGTGGGAGCCGGCGCCAAGGTGCTCGGGGCGATCGAGGTGGGCGCCAATACCCGCATTGGTGCTGGCTCTGTCGTCCTGCGGGACGTCGCACCGGACAGCACGGTGGTGGGCATCCCCGGGCGCGTCATCCACCAGAGCGGAGTGCGCGTCGATCCCTTGGCCCACTCCGCCCTGCCCGATGCCGAAGCCCGGGTGATCCGCAACCTGATGGAACGGATTGACGCCCTGGAAACAGAGCTGGCGCGAACCCAGACCTGCCTCAGGGAACTTGCCGAAGGCAGGCCTCTGCGGGAACCCTGCCGCGGGGCCGCCGCTCAGAACCTCAAAGACCGAGAAATTCTCGAATTCCTGGGGGATAACCCAGGCATCACGAGCTGATCAAGCGGTCGCACCTGAGGGGGCGGGAGCCGGCTGGAACATGAACATCGAATAGATCACGTTCCGGCGCATGCTGGTCATCATCTCCAGGAACATGTCGTAGCCCTCGTTCTTGTATTCGATCAGCGGATCCTTCTGGCCATAACCCCGTAGACCCACGGATTCCCGCAAGGCATCCATGGCCTGCAGGTGCTCACGCCAGAGCGTGTCGATCTGCTGGAGGATGAAGAAGCGCTCGGCTTCACGCATCAAACCGGGACGCTCTTGCTCGACCTGACCCTCCTTGATGTCGTAGGCATTGCGAAGCTGCTCCTGCAGGAAGGACTTCAGCTCATCGACAGAAAGGCCACTGAGCTGCTCTGGCTTGAGGTCTTCGAGTAAGTAGACAAATTCCTTGACCTTGGCGACCAAGCGATCAAGATCCCACTCCTCGGGGGGGAGATCCTGATTCACATAGGCATCAACGATGTCGCGCATGGTGCGCTCGCCGTAACCAACAACCTGAGCCTTGAGCTCGCGGCCTTCGAGCACACGACGACGCTCGGCATAAACAGCCTTGCGCTGATTATTCATCACCTCGTCGTACTCAAAAACCTGCTTACGGATGTCGTAGTAATAGGTCTCGACCTTCTTCTGGGCCCCTTCCAGCGAGCGGGTCAGCATGCCGGATTCAATCGGCATGTCCTCCTCAACGCGGAAGGCATTCATCAAGCCAGCCACGCGATCGCCACCAAAAATGCGCAGCAGGTTGTCTTCCAGCGAGAGGAAGAAGCGCGTCGATCCAGGGTCACCCTGGCGGCCGGCTCGACCGCGCAGCTGGTTGTCCACCCGGCGAGATTCGTGACGCTCGGTACCGATCACATGCAGACCGCCGGCCTCACGCACGACGGCGTCCTCGGCCTTGGTGACCACTTCGTATTCAGCCTTCACCCGAGCGATCAACGAGCGGAGTGCCTGAATCTGCGGATCCTCGGTCGGAGCCTTCTCGGCAGCCTGAGCAATCTTGTCTTCCAGCTCAAGCACGGTGAGTTGCCGATCACCCCAGGCCTTCACCAGATCGTGGGCCAGCTCAGAGAGGGAGTGGTCGGTCGCCTCCGTCAAAGCACAGGGATAAAGCGTGCCGATGGCCTTGGCTTCCGAGGGAGCCTTGGCAGCGGCAGCCTGGGAGCCCGCTCCAAAACCCGGCGCTGCTTCAGGGGCACGCTGCAGCGGAATCGGGGGTTTGTGGCCCTCCTCGGGGCGCACCAAACGCGGCAGCAGGACCTCCCGCAGCTTGAGGCGGGCCATGTAATCGGAGTTACCCCCCAAGATGATGTCGGTGCCGCGACCAGCCATGTTCGTGGCGATGGTCACAGCTCCTGTGCGCCCGGCCTGAGCGACGATCTCGGCTTCGCGCTCCACGTTCTCAGGCTTGGCGTTCAGCAGGTTGTGAGGAATCTCCTGCTCCGCCAGCAAGGTCGAGAGCAGCTCTGATTTCTCGACGCTGGTCGTACCCACCAGCACCGGCCTGCCCTGCTTATGAACCTCAGCGGTTTCCAGGGCGACGGCACGCCACTTGGCGGCCTCGTTCTTGTAGACCTGATCGGTCCAGTCCTGACGAGCCCTGAGTCGGTTGGTGGGCACAATCGTGACCTCCAACTTGTAGGTCTTCTCGAATTCCACCTCTTCTGTTTTGGCCGTACCGGTCATCCCCGCCAGGCGGGGATAGAGCAGGAAGAAGTTCTGGTAGGTGATCGAGGCCAGAGTCTGGGTCTCAGGCTGGATCGGCAGACCTTCCTTCGCCTCAATGGCCTGATGCTGACCGTCGCTCCAACGACGGCCTGGCATCACGCGACCGGTGAACTCATCAACAATCACCGCATCGGTGCCGCGGACGATGTAGTTCACATCTTTGATGAACATCTCCTTGGCCTTCAGGGCGTTGTTGATGTAGTGGGCCCAAGGATCCTGGGGATCAAACAGATCACTGACGCCAAGGAGCTGCTCGGCTTTGGCGTAGCCCTCGTCCGTGAGCGTGCAATTGCGCTGTTTCTCATCAACCTCGTAGTCACCCTCGGGGTCAACCCCGTCCTTGCCCATCTCTGCGGCGCGCACCAACGCGGCAGCCACTTCAGCGGCCTTCTGGTACTTCTCCTGGGGCCGCTCCACCTGACCAGAAATGATCAGGGGCGTTCGCGCTTCGTCGATCAGGATCGAGTCAACTTCGTCGATCACGCAGTAGTGGAACTCGCGCTGCACCACCTCGGCGATGTCATTCGCCATGTTGTCGCGAAGGTAATCAAAACCCAGCTCCGAGTTAGTGGCGTAGGTGATGTCGCAGCCGTAGTTGAGCCGGCGGGTCGCCGGATCCATGTCCTGCTGAATCAGGCCAACCGACAGGCCCAAGAAGCGATGAACCTGGCCCATCCACTCGGCATCACGCCGGGCCAGGTAATCGTTGACCGTGACGACATGGACGCCGCGGCCGGTCAGGGCATTGAGATAGCTCGGCAGTGTGGCCACAAGGGTTTTGCCCTCGCCGGTCTTCATCTCGGCGATCTGACCGTCGTGCAGCACCATGCCGCCGACCATCTGAACGTCGAAGTGACGCATGCCCAGGACGCGCTTCCCGGCTTCCCGCACCACCGCGAAGGCCTGGGGAAGCAGCTCATCGAGCAGCTTTCGCTCCCGTTCCAGGGTGGCCTCGCGGCCCATGCCCCGCTTCTGGCAGTCGTCCTGCAGGCTGCTGAGCTTCTGGCGAAACTCCGCCGTCAAGCCACGGAGTTCGTCGTCGGAGAGGGGCGCAACCTCCTCCTCCAACAAATTGATGTCAGAGACGATCGGCTGGTAGCGCTTCAGCTTGCGGGCATTGGGGTCACCCAGCAGCAGCTTGAGCATGGAAAACGCCGACGTGTGCTGCGGGCAGCCTACTGAGAGTGGTGACCTGCCTTCAGGCCCTGCCGCTCCCCGCTCCAGCCGGAACGCTGACGCATCTCTGCGCACCATTCCAGATGGGCCAGGTACCAATCCACGGTCTGAGCCAGGGCCTGATCAAAGCTGTGCTGGGGTTGCCAACCCAACTCGGCTTGGATCCGGGATGGGTCGATGGCATAGCGCCGGTCATGGCCAGGGCGATCCGTCACCGGCGTGATCAACGCGGCATGGGGAGCGCTGGACTCTCGACGCTGATCCAGGAGGGCACAAATGCTCTCGACCACCTGCTTGTTGGTGCGCTCGCCCGAACCACCCACGCAATAGCTGCGACCGGACTCGCCGCGAGTCGCCGCGAGCAAGAGAGCATCCACGTGATCCTCCACGTAGAGCCAGTCGCGCACGTTGCCCCCATCGCCGTAGAGGGGAATCGGTTCACCGGCGACGGCTTTGAGAATCACCACCGGGATCAGCTTCTCGGGAAACTGCCAGGGACCGAAGTTGTTCGAGCAGTTCGTCAGCACCACGGGCAAGCCATAGGTGTGGTGCCAAGCGCTCACCAGGTGATCGCTGGCCGCCTTGCTGGCGGAATAG
This sequence comes from Vulcanococcus sp., assembly GCA_049418265.1. Taxonomy (GTDB): domain Bacteria; phylum Cyanobacteriota; class Cyanobacteriia; order PCC-6307; family Cyanobiaceae; genus Vulcanococcus. The sequence goes on along the minus strand of JBMSIW010000111.1, from coordinate 1,944 downwards.
GGGGAGCGCGGGTCGTAAGCCGTCGTTTCTGAAAAACGACCGTGCTCCCCTAAGGACCCGAACACCTCATCAGTACTGATGTGGTGGAAGCGAAAAGCGCTCTGACGCTCCGTTGGCAACTGCTCCCAGTGGCTCCGAACCGCCTGCAGCAGGTTGAAGGTGCCCAGCACATTGCTGCTGACAAAGACACCGGGACCATCGATCGATCGATCCACATGGCTCTCAGCCGCCAGGTGCATCACCAAATCAGGGTCCGCCTGCCGGATCGCCGCGGCTGTGGCCTCAGCATCACTGAGATCAACCCGAAGCAAGTGGTGGCGTTCATGCTCACCAATGCTCGTGAGATCACTGGCATAACCGCACTTATCCAGGTTGAAGACCTGGATCTGACTTTCGTTGAGCAGCCGGCGCACCACGGCGCCGCCGATGAAGCCCGCGCCTCCTGTCACCAGCACCCGCTGAATCGAACCAGGCAGCAGAACCGACATCACAGAGAGGGGCTGGCTTGCGAGGAGGCTATGTGGCCCAGGACCTGCTGCAGGGCCTGACGCCAATGCACAGCTTCGAGGCCCAGGGTCTCGCGAGTCGCCGTGCAATCAAGCAGCGAGTAGCTGGGGCGCTGCGCTGGCGTGGGGTAGTCCGCCGTGGTGATCGGCTGGATCCGCGCGGGGTTCGAGAGCAGACCTGTGGCCTGGCCGAGCTCAGCGATGGCGACGGCGAAGTCGTACCAACTGGCCGCGCCGGCATCGCTCCAGTGAAGAGTGCCGCTGGTGCCCTGCTCCAACACGGTCCAACAGGCGCCGGCCAGACCAGCCGTCGAAGTTGGGCAACCCACCTGATCGGCCACCACCCCCAGCTGCTCGCGCTGCGCCATCAGCCGCAGCATCGTGAGTAGAAAGTTCTTGCCCACCGGGCCATAGACCCAGCTGGTGCGCAGGATGCAAAGCCGCTCGGGCGCGAGTGCAGACGCCGCGGACGCTTCGCCCGCAGCCTTGCTGGCGCCATAAACACCCAGTGGATGCATCGGCTGATCCGGCCGATAGGGAGAACCCTGAGCTCCGTTGAACACAAAATCAGTGCTCAGCTGCAGGAGCCGGCCACCCGTCGCAGCCAACGCTTCAGCCATCGCTCCAGGGGCTTGAGCATTCACCGCATGGGCCAGCTCCGGCTCGCTCTCCGCCTTGTCCACGGCGGTGTAAGCCCCGGCATTGATCAGCCAATCGGGCTGATGCTGCTGAACCAGGGCCCGGCACGCCTCCGCGTCGGCCAGATCCAAGGCAATCGTGCCCTCCCCGCCGCTGCGGGTGGTGGTGATCAGCTGCACGGCAGTGCCAGCGATCGCAGCGGGCGCGCTGCGGCGCAAGGCCTGACCCAGCTGGCCGGCTCCACCGGTGAGGATCACCTTCATGGCTCAGACAGAGCAGTGAACAACGGGGCTGCCGCATCCTTCTCAGAGAGCAGGGGTCCATCAGCTCCCAACGCGGCCACAGCCGGCCAGGTGATCGCCAACTGCGGGTCGTCCCAGCGAATGGCGCGCTCGCAATCGCGGCTCCAAAAATCGGTGGTCTTGTAGAGGACCTCGGCCGACTCGCTCAAGGTGAGAAAACCATGGGCAAATCCTTCCGGCACCCAGAACTGCTGATGGTTGACCGCGCTCAGTCGAGCCGCCACCCACTGGCCGAAGGTGGGCGAGCCATGGCGAATGTCGACCGCCACATCAAAGATCTCGCCCAGCACGCAGCGCACGAGCTTGCCCTGGGGATGGGGCGGCAGCTGGTAGTGCAGCCCCCGCAGCACCCCCTGGCTGGAGCGGGAGTGGTTGTCTTGCACGAAGTCAGGCACAGGCTGACCATCAGCTTCAAGAGCGGTCGCAAAAGCGCGCTGGTTCCAGCTCTCAAAAAAGAAGCCGCGATCGTCGCCAAACACCCGGGGCGTGATCAGCAG
>JBMSIW010000110.1:0-6376 GCA_049418265.1 Vulcanococcus sp. | reverse complement strand
GCGGTTGAACTAGCGCTGATTCAGGGCCCCCGAAACATCGCCGGTCAACCGAGGCGACTGAAGCGGCAGGACGTGCATCGCCCCACCTCGATCAAACCTCAGTTTGCTGAGCTCGACCCAGACGGGATAGGGATTGCGCGCGAGCTGAACGGCGTAGCTGCCGCGATCCAGGTTGGCGATCACCGTCCAGAGGGTCACCCAGGCATCCTCGGACTGGCTGCCTGAGTAGTCCTCCGCACCGGCGGGTACGGCGATGTTCTTCATGACGCCGTAGAGGTTGCCCTCCGCTTCAGCATCAGAGGAGGCCTTCGGGAGGGTGCTCAAGAAGGTGGAGGCCCGCACAAAACGCGAGGCCGGATCCACATCACCAGGGAGCGGAAGCGATCCACCAAAGGGCTTGAAGCGCTTGAGATTGTTCAGTTGCCAGGCCAGCGGCGGCTCATTGGTCATGACGCGGGTCTGATTGCCCTGGTGCACCACCAGGCGCCCATCGATGAATTCGAGCACCGCGGAGTGGCCCTGGCGATCCGCCAAGGAGAGGTGCAGTCCCCACTCACGCTTCAGGAAGCGATCGGAGACCACCTGCACCTCGGCCAAACCGGCAATGGCCTCCTCCACGCTGGCGAAGTGATCCAGGACGTACTCCGCCAGGCGCAGATTGGAGATGGCCGGCTTGGCGGGATCGCGCGGCCCGTAGTTGCTACCTGAGAGGTAGAGAAGATTCACATTGAGGCCGCGTTCATTGAGGCCATCAGCCAGCACATGGCCGGCGCTCAGTACACCGACGCTTCCGTAGCGGACCTGCCAGCGCTTGACGTTCTCCAGGGCCGGGCCCATCAGGCCGCCCGTCTTCAGCCCTCGAGGCCGCAGCACCAGGGCGGCCTGATCATCCATGAACAGATCCATGGTGCGGCCCACAACGGCGGCCTGACCATTGCTGTTGGAGAGCACACGACTACAGGCCTGCGCCGTGGAGGGCTGAACGGCTCCCAGCAGCAGCAAAGCCAGGGGCAAAGAACGCCAGGCGGTCATCGCAGTGCAGGGGGCAGTGGACTCTCACCAGGATGCTGAGATCGTCCCGGCGGGACAACGCCTCAACTCAACGGCGTCCTTTTTTACCCGCGGGTTTGGCCTTCGTCTTGGCCGCAGGCGCCGGCAGCAGCAAGGCGCGCACCAAGCGCACCAGTCCCCCCAGCAGAAAGACCAGGGCCATCAAGGCGGAGCCCACCAAAACGGCGACTCCCACCAGCTGCAGGATCCCCATCAGGAGCTGTGAAAGTCCACCGATCAGATTCGCCAGGGCCGTACTGACCAGCAGCAGGCTGTCGAGATCAATCAGCTCGGGCAGGTGCAGCAAGAGCACCAGCAGACCGACCCCTGCGGCCATTAAGGCGAGGGCCTCAAGGATGAGGCGTGGGCGACGCTTGCGCCGGGTGCGTCCCTTGGCGCTCGAGCCTGAGCGGACCACCTGCAAGCGTCGCTGCCGTGTCATGAGTCGAGGCTGTAGCCAGCGCCGCGCATCCAGCGCTCGAATTCAATCAAGACCAGCTCATTGGGGCAATCCACCAGGCTCAAATCCCCCACGGTGCAATCGCCCTGTCCGCCGTGGTGAAGCGAGAGGTGGAAGGTGGGACCGCTGAGCCCACACACTTCCGGATCACTGCGCACCACCACATCCAGGCAGGCGCCCAGGCGGGTGACACGACGACGCAGCTCGGACCAGGTCAATGCGCTCATCGCTCTCAAGCCAGTGTGATTCGATTCAAGCGAACGTCAACGGGCCCGCTCGGGCGTGGCCGGCGCAGGCGCCTTCGGGGTGGGTATCAGGGAGATCAGACCGGCGCTGAGCAGCAAAGCCGCAAGCCCGGCCAGAGGGGCCGCGAATCGCCGCAACCAGGGCTGACGGTGGCGCAGCTCCTTGCGACTGAGGGGCTGGATGTCAGGCAGTTCAAAGGGGATGCCCAAACGACGATCGAGGCGCAACTGATCCAGGCAACGCACCAGATCGGAGAGCTCGGCGTCATCGAGCTGCAGTTGCAAGGGAGGTGTATTGGGCTGACTGCTGCGCAGCTCCAGTTGATGGCGCCCCTCGCTGGGTGCGATCGCGACAGGGGCCTCCGCATCACCAAAGGCCCGGGGAACCCCGCTGAGCAGATGACGGGCATAGGGGATCACGGCAGCCAACAGCGCCTGAAGGTGTTCCCGCTTGCCCTCCAGCTCGGTCTGGCCCGCCAGTCCCATGCTGAACCCCGTGACGATGCCGATGGTTCCGGAGTCCTGGCCTGCTGAGAGATCCGGCAGCCCCTCCACCACCAGGCGGCAACTGGTCTGCTCGTAGCGGTTGGTGAGTTTCATGGCTCTAGGAAGGAATCAAACAACCGCATCAAGCAGGCTGGCGCGCAGGCGCTCAAAGCCCCCCTCGCCGGCACTCAGGGCCATGGCCTGAACGAGCTCAAGGCTCAGGGCATCCCCTTGCTGGGGATCCAGCAGACGCTGCACACCGCCCCGGCGTGGATTCAGGCGCTCCTGCACCAGCTCCTTGAGGCGTCCGCGGAACAGATCCCAGCGCTGCTGGTTGAGTTCGGGCGGCTCCGCCGAGGAGAGCAGGGTGCGGAGCATCGGGTAGAGGCGCTCCGCCAGGGCATTCAGGATGCGAATCAAGGCATCCGTTTCCTCGGGCTTGAGCGCTTCGCGGCGGGTGTTGCGCCGCAGAGGGTTGCTGCAGCGGCGCTTCCAGAGCTCCACCCGGTTGGGGAAGAGATCTTGGAATCCCATCTCCTCGCTGAGCCAGACCATGGCCTCACCGCCGTTGAGGTCAAGGGCCTCAGCGCAGAGGAGCATCAGGTCCAGACGCTCGATGCCCCGGCGGGATAGGGGTGTCTGCAAACGATCTGGAGCATCGGCCATGGCTGCGATACTGCCAGCCTTGGCGCTGATTCGTCGACCATGACCGCCCTCGATCTACGCCAACTGGTGCGGGAGATTCCTGATTTCCCCAAACCAGGGATCCTGTTCCGTGACATCACGCCCCTGATGCGTCAGGCCTCGGCCTGGCAAGAAGTGATGCGCCAGCTGGGATCGGTCTGCGATCAACTCCAGCCCGATCTGATCGTCGGGATCGAGTCACGGGGCTTCATCGTGGGCACCGCCCTGGCCACCGCCCGCCAGATCGGCTTCAGCCCGGTGCGCAAACCCGGCAAGCTGCCCGGCCAGGTGATTGGCGTGGACTACAGCCTGGAGTACGGCACCGACCGTCTCGAGATCCTTCCGGACGGCTTTGAACAGAACCCCCGCGTCCTGATCGTCGATGACCTACTGGCCACCGGCGGCACCGCTGGTGCCTGCGCCGAACTGGTCAACCGGGTGGGCGGAACCCTCTGCGGCTTTGCCTTCGTGGTGGAACTGGCCGATCTGGGCGGCAAGAGCAAGTTGCCCGCCGATGTGCCGGTCGAGTCCCTGATCGTCTACTGAGCCGGCAGCGGAGTCTTGCCGTGCCCCGGAACTAGAGGTTCTGGTCTTGCCAGAGCAGCACCTGATCCAGCTGCTCAAGGCTGATCAGGCCATAGCGCCATAAAACGATCGGCAGCGGCGCCTGCTCGAGCTGGGCCTGCTTGAGACCGAGTCCCATGGCGTTATCGCTGAGGCCGACCTCCGTGCGCAGGTAGCGAAGCAGCCCCTGATGGGGGGGCGGCTGCGGGGAGGTGCTGATCACCATCGCGGCCAGGCCACGGGACTGCGCCCATGCTGATCAGGGAGTCCAGAGCCGGCAAGGTCCATCGCTCATCGCCCTGAGGCTGAGCTGCCGCATCCAGCCCCAACGGCCGAGAGCCCCAAGCGCCACGCGCCGCAAAGGCAGCAGCAGGGGCGAGCGGTTGGAGAACAGACGCACCAGGGCATCGGTGGCGAACAGCACCAGGGCGATGTCCAGCCAGCGGCGACGGGCATAGAGACCGCAGAGCTGGCGAACCGGCAGGCGGCCGGCGCTGACCCGAGCAGCAAGGCGGCGAAGCTCAGCCACATCCCGCCAGCAGAGGTTCAGACCCTGACCACCCACCGGATGGCAGCGATGGGCGACCTCACCCACCAGCAAGGTGCGACGGCGCTGGAGAGGCCAGGCCCATTCCAGGGCGACGGGGAAGGCGCGGGGCTGATCCAGCAGGACCTCGGCCTGCAGCTGATCAGGCAGGGCAGCAGAGAGGGCATCCAGGAAGGCGACACCATCAAGCTGCTCCAGCTGCCGCAGCTTGCTCAGCGGCGCACTCCAGACCAGCTGAAACGCATCACCGCCGAGGGGCAACACCGCAAAGGGACCTTCCGGGCGAAACAGCTCCCAGGCCTGATCGGCCTCAGATCCCCGCAGACGCACTTGCACGGTGAGGCAGCCCTGGCGGTACGGGCGGCTGAAGTGGCGGATGGCGGAGGCCTGCCGCAGGGGAGAGCCGTGGCCATCGGCCGCGACGCAGAGATCCACCGGCCCTTCGGAGGGAAGAGCCCCCTGCCCCAGATTCAGCCGCAGCTGCGGCTGGCGCCCAGCGGCCTCCAGCAGAACGCCCATCAAGGGGCGGTGCTGCAGGATCCAGCCCACTGCATCCCCCTGTCCGCCCAGAAGGTCAGCTCCCCAGAGATCCGAGCGCGCAAAGGGAACCTGCAGACCAAGGGCCCGGTCACAGAGCTCCAGGCGACGGAACGGAGCCAGGGAGGCCTGGAGGGGCTGCCACAGGCCTAAACCTTCCAGCAGCAAGCGGCTGGAATGGGTGATGGCATAGGCCCTGGATCGCTCCTGCAGCTGCTCGGCGCTCAGGGGATCGATCAGCTCCACCTCCCAGCCCGCATCGACCAGGGCCAACGCGGCAAGGGCACCGGTGGGACCGGCGCCATGCACCCGGGCTCTCAGGGCTGAGGAGGTGGGCACAGGGCGTTCGGCCAATAAAAAACCGCAGCACAATTGTGTGCTGCGGCGATTGTGTGCTGTGGAGCTGGTCAGACGAGAGGGGAGCAGGGCTCAGCCCAGACCCAGCAGACCGCGGGTGAAGGACTCACCGCCCAGGGCGAACTCGGTGGCCAGCAGAGCGATGAAGCCCAGCATGGCCATGCGGCCGTTCAGCTTCTCGGCGCGCTCGTGGAAGCCCCAGCCGCTCTCGACGTCCACCACTTCCATGCGGGGCTCGGTCGCGAAGGCATTCAGACGACCACCGTCTTCGGTGGTAACGGTGGCGCCGCGGATCACGGCGGGAGCAGAAGGATTGGCCTGGGTCATTACCTGCGGTTCGAACGTAACGCAACTGTAACGCAATATTGCGCGATGTAACAGCCTGGTCTTGCTGGTGCTGCGGAACTGGGGTCTGACCTCAGCGCAGCCGCTTCAGGCAGAGCTCTTCGAAGGCCGGACGCAACAGATAGGGGTACTCCCCGACCCAGAGCTTCAGCTGCGGTAACCAGGCATCACTGAGGGCACCAATCCGCGAGAAGTCCTTGCGCTCACTGAGGACCAGGCAGCGCACGACGGCACCGCGGCGAATCAGCTTGTGCTTTTTGTCGTAGGGGAAGCGGATGCTGCCGAGGTAGCCGTCCTCGTCCTCGAGCTCCAGGCAAAGCCAGGTGCGCCGGTTTTCGACCAGTTCGAGGCGACCCTGCTTATCGGTGGTCTCCTGACGGCCCTCGACCAACTCCTTGGTGTAGTAGTCGGCGACTTCACCCTCAAAGATGGCGGCGGCGGGGTAGCGGCGCAGGGTGGCGTTCTTGCGGCCGGCCTCGACGATCGGGCCCCAGAGCATGTAGAGGAGAAAGGCGAAGCCCACCACCAGCAGGATCGGGGAGGCCTGGCTGCTGAGGGCAACGCCTTGGCTGATCAGCAGGCTGATGACGCCGCCGATGACGGAAATGAAGAGCCGCTGCAACAGCTTCTGAGGGTTGCCGCTGCAGGCATTGAATTGCGGACCAGTGGCGACCGCCGGAATCAGCCGGGGCAGCTCGCCGGGGCGAAGCGGGATCAGCATGCGGGCAGTTTCGGCCGTGCCAGAGCTCAGAGCAAGCGCTCGAGGCCATAAACCAGGCCTTCCAGCTGCCGCACCTTGCGGGCGGTGAGCAAGACACCGGGCATGTAGGCGGAGCGATCGATGGTGTCGTGGCGAAGGGTGTAGGTCTCGCCGGGGGCCCCAAACATGACCTCTTGATGGGCCACCAGGCCGGGCAGGCGGATGGAGTGCAGTCGCAGGCCGCTGGGGCGCTCACCGCCTCGGCAGCCCTGCAGGGTCTCGTGCTCGTCCACCTGCTGGGGGTTGAAGCTCTTACCCAACTCCTCCATCAGTTCTGCGGTCTTGATGCAGGTGCCGCTGGGGGCATCGGCCTTGCGGTTGTGGTGCAGCTCGGTGAGCTC